>NZ_JYDF01000090.1:0-51579 GCF_003263525.1 Rahnella sp. NRRL B-41462
TCGGCCAGATGCTGATCCCCAGACCGGTATAGCCGAGGAACACCAGCGCCAGCGTCAGCAGGAACGGCGCGTGATGCGCATTTTTGCTGATGGCGCGATACATCCACGCGGAGACCAGCACCACCAGCACCGGTACCGGCAGGAACCAGTAAAGATTAGGGCGCGAGAACCAGCGGGTGGCGATATCGCTGTGGGTCAGTGGCGTCCACAGGCTGACTGCAAGCGTCACCAGCAGGAATACCAGCAACAGGGGTTTAGCGATTTTGTGCATCGCTTCCTGCAATTCGCCTTCGGTTTTCATAATCAGCCAGGTGCAGCCGAGCAGGGCATAAGCCACCACCAGCGCAAAACCACAGAACAGCGTGAACGGCGTCAGCCAGTCCAGTGCGCCACCGGCATAAGTCCGGTTCACCACCGGAATTCCGTTGATCACCGCGCCCAGCACTACGCCCTGACAGAAGGTGGCGATCACCGAACCCCAGATGAAAGATTTGTCCCACACGTGACGTTTGGCCGGACTGGCTTTGAAACGAAATTCAAAGGCTACGCCACGGAAAATCAGACCGAACAGCATCAGGGTCAGCGGGATAGTCAGTGCATCCAGAATCACCGAGTACGCCAGCGGGAATGCGCCATACAATGCCGCACCGCCGAGCACCAGCCAGGTTTCGTTGCCGTCCCAGACCGGCGCAACGGTGTTCATCATCACATCACGGTCGTGTTCTTTTTTCACCAGCGGGAATAGCAGGCCGATACCCAGGTCGAATCCGTCCATCACCACATACATCATCACGCCGAAGATGATGATCAAAAACCAGATCAGCGGTAAGTCGATACCCATTATCAAGCTCCCTTATTTTCGTCAGTCAGTGATTCTGAAATCGCAGACAGCGGACGCGCAGGCGTGCGGTGCTGGCCCGGACCACCGTGATCAACACTTTCACCTTCGTGCGCCTGCGGACCCTTGCGGATCAGACGCATCATGTAGCCGTAACCGACACCAAACACCGAACAGTAAATGACGATGAACAGGATCAGGCTGACGCTCATTTGCAGCACATTGTGGTTGGATACCGCGTCTTTGGTGCGCAGCAGTCCATAAACCACCCACGGCTGACGCCCCATTTCCGTGGTGACCCAACCCGCCAGCAACGCCAGCAGACCGGAAGGCCCCATCAGGAAAGCAAAGCGCAGGAACGCTTTAGAGGTATACATTTTGCCGCCACGGCGCAGGATCAGGCTCAGCACCCCCAGCAAAATCATCAGCATGCCCAGACCGGCCATGATGCGGAAGGTATAGAAGATGACGGAAGAGTTCGGGCGGTCTTCTTTCGGGAAGGATTTCAGCGCCGGGATCTGATGGGTCAGGCTGTGCGTCAGGATCAGGCTGCCCAGATACGGGATTTCAATCGCGTAACGGGTTTCTTCACGGTTCATATCGGGATAGCCGATCAGCACCAGCGGGGAAGGTTTGTTGTCTTTATTTTCCCAGTGGCCTTCGATGGCCGCGATTTTAGCGGGCTGATATTTCAGGGTATTCAGGCCGTGCGCATCGCCCAGGAATGCCTGAATTGGCGAGACGATCAGCGCCATCCACATTGCCATCGACAACATGGTGCGAATGGCTGGCGTATCGCGACCGCGCAGCAAATGCCATGCCGCAGCAGAGCCCACGAAGAAGGCAGACGCCAGAAACGCGGCGGTGGTCATGTGCATTAAGCGGAACGGGAAGGACGGGTTGAAGATAACCTTCATCCAGCTGACCGGCACCACCAGGTTGTTAACAATCTCGTAGCCCTGCGGGGTTTGCATCCAGCTGTTGGAAGCGAGGATCCAGAACGTCGACATCAGTGTGCCGAGCGCCACCATGCAGGTAGAGAAGAAGTGCAGGCCCGGTCCGACGCGGTTCCAGCCGAACAGCATCACGCCGAGGAAGCCAGCTTCAAGGAAAAATGCAGTTAGCACTTCGTACGTCAGCAGCGGACCGGTAATGCTGCCCGCGAATGACGAGAACATACTCCAGTTGGTGCCGAACTGGTAAGCCATCACCAGACCGGAGACCACGCCCATACCGAAGTTAACGGCAAAGATTTTCGACCAGAAATGATACAGGTCGCGATATGCCTCTTTCTTTGTTTTCAGCCACATGCCTTCCAGAACAGCCAGAAAACTGGCAAGCCCGATAGTAATAGCGGGAAAAATGATGTGAAAAGAGACGGTGAAGGCAAACTGGATCCGGGCCAGTTCTAGCGCATCAAGACCAAACATAACAACCTCTTTTGTGTGTCAGGTTACCCTTCCAAACAGCAATACCGGTACGGGAACCGGCGATGTATGACATTCGCAGGTGAAGTCATGAATGAAAGGGTGGGACTGCCGGGGTTTTGCGAGAAATCGATTTAAGCACATCGCGCGAAGGGATTAACAGGGACCGTTCCGTGGGGAAATTAGTCGCTGAAACACTTTCAGTACGGGTAAAAAGCAGGGGCGGGAAAACTAAATTCGGAGAAAAGCGGGGGAAGGGAATTAACCACAAAAAGTGAGAGGTCATGTTGTTGCATTGATCTGGATCAAAAAGTTGTGATGTTTTTCAAATGTAATTTCCCTGCATTCGGTAATGGCTTGTTGTGTGCAAAATTGGTAACAAGAAAGTTAAATTTGCAGGAGCGGCAGCGCATTCTTATTTTTAATGCAATGTAAATTTATGTCATCGGTTTTGGTGAAAAATGCAGCCGGAAGGTAATTTTTGTAGCATTTTTTTACATTTTAAAGGAAGTCTGCCCGGGTGACAGAGGAAAAAAGACGCCCGAAGGCGTCAGGGTAATAAGCCTTCTATCAGCTCAAAAAAGGCATCTTCACTAAACGCCCGCTCTGGCCCGGTGAAGGGATTTGCAGGGCGCCATGTCCAGTCCCTGTTTTCGCCAGCACGCATAAACAACCGGCACAGGACAGTCACGCGACCCTGAATGCAAAGACTGGCTTCCACACAGCCTGTGACGCCCTGGCCGTATAAATAGACCGGCGTGAATTTCACCTGCCTGTCTTCATAAAACAGCTGTATACCCGGAACGCTGAATGATTTCCCGCCCATCAGACATTCAACCAGTGAGATAGTGGTGCCTTCGATCCGTATACCGGTGCCTTCCAGCCATTCTTCCATGTTTTCCTGCAGCAGGCTGATCCGCTGCCGGAACTCGGCGATATCCGCCTGACCTTTATTTTCAAAAGAGCCAGTGCGAGGCTGGCTGTCTTGTAATTTTTTTAGAAACCGTTCTTTTGCTGACATACTTCCTCTGTATTTAAGGTGGCTGGCGTCCGCCGCCACAAACATCAGTCAGTGATCTGCCTGACCATTTTTTTCGGTTGTCGCCGGTAAGTTCTGGAGGAGCAACACATACCTGTTCAGCAACTGCGTGAACTGGTTATCCACTTGCATAATCCGCTGCGGGGATATGCCTTTTTGCTGCTGTTTATCCTGCGCCAGTTTGCGCAGCGATTCTTCGACTGGCGGCGAACTGTTCAGCGCCTGCTGGATGGCAAACACGGAGGATTTTAGCTGCGACACGGTCATGTATTTACCGCGTTGTTCATCCAGCCCGTTGAGTTTGTCCGCCAGTTGCTGTAACTGCGTATTCGCCTGTTGCCAGCCATCGAGGTTTTCCTGCGGTATCGCACTGGCGTTAAGCTGCTGGGTCCAGTTTTTTGCCAGTTGTTGAGATGCGGGGTTATCCGGCCAGAGGATTTGCGCCTGTTTTACCAGTTGTGCTCCGGTGTCCTGTGCCCAGCGCGGTGACAATGCTGCCAGCTGGCGTGTTTGCTGTTGGGTGGCGGCCAGAAATGCCGGTGCCTCGCGGTGGAGCATCTCAGCCTGCTGGTTCTTAAGTGTTTCCAGCGCCTGTGCGTTCAGCGATTTTGGTAATACCGGCAGCGTCGCCATCAGTTGCTCTGCCGTTTGCGGATGATAAAAAGCATCTATCCCGGCTTTAAAACCGGTACTGGCCAATGCCGTCACCACGATACCTGCGATAAACCCTTTCCACTGCACCGGACGTTTCACTGGCGAAGGCGGTGCAATCACGTGCGGTTCGGCAGGTCCGCTCTGCGCAACATACACCCATTGTTCACCGGGTTGCGCGGTCCACTCTTTTTCCGCTTTTTCTGCCGCTGCCGCCGGTAAAACGATTGCTGCATCGCTGGTCGCGTGCATATTCTCCAGCCTGACGGCAGTACCATGCATGAAACTAGTCAGTGCTTCCAGCTGGCTGACGTGTTTCAGTTCAAGGCGTTGCAACACATTGCAAAGCGAAGCGATCAGTTTTTCTGCCTGATAAATCTGCGATAAATCATGATATTCCAGTGACATACCGCGCAATATTTGCTGAAGACGCTGACTCAGACCCGAAAGAATTTCCATCCGCGCGTGCACCGGCTGCGGCCACAGTCCCGGCCACTGACGTGAAATTAATGCCTCGAGGATCGCCAGCCCTTCATTTAATCCCGGCATGCCCGCTAGCCGCGCTCTGGCCTGTGTGTACCAGGAGGCCGTTTGCAGCTCGATACCGTTTTGCTGGAACAGGTTCAGACACAGTTGTTCCACCTTTTTCCAGTCCACATCGGGACGCGCCGGATGGGTTAATTTGCTCAGTTCTTCGCGTAAAACCGCGTAATCAGCCAGCGCACGCGGGTCATCCCCGGTGCGCAACTGGCGTTCAATAGACATGGTTGTTTTCCTTAACTGACGTAATTCTGCTGTTTCATATGGCGCATCAGTACGCGGCCTTCCGGCATAAACTCTGTTCCGAAGCGCACAAGTCCGAGGTCTTTCAGTTCGGCGTCGATGGCGTATTCGAGATGTCCCGGCTTGGACTGCGGCAGCAATATCACATTGATTTTTCTCAGGCGGGGTTCGTATTTGAGTAACGTGCCGGAAAGCGTGGTCAGCAGCGAGTGCGCCGTACCGGGCATTCCTTGCAGGATTTTGCTCATGTCCGGCAGACCGTAATCCGGCAGATGGGTAAGCGTTCCGGCTCGGCAATTGAGGATGCGCTGCATGTTATCAAGCACAGAGAGGATCACCTGATTTTCTTCGCTGACGTTGTGCAGATCGAGGCCGCCAGCAAAGTTGCCGAGCAGCATTTCGTAAAGTGAGGGTTGCGACATATCACTTATCCTTCAGTGGCAGCAGTTTCATTCCCTGATTATTCAGTTCGATCTGGCGCGCCTTTTCCGGATCCAGATCGTTACGGCTTAGCACGATACGCCAGGTATTGTTGGTAATATCCGGTGAAAGGAACATACCCGCGACCGCCACAAACTGTGCTTTTTCATTCATCGGCACGTCGATAGTCACTGCTGCCCCCGGAAGAACCCGGATATCTTTTTGCTCCAGCAGATCGGCTTTTATCGCCTGGCTGTCTTCGGTAAACAGCGACGGATAATCGGTATCGTCAAAGACTTTTCTGTCTTTCAGCTGATAGATACGCACCACCGTTGAAAGCGGAGCGCCGCTGGCATTGTTGTTGATAGCGTCGCGTGCTGTGATATCCAGATGCAGCGTTTTCACCTGCTTGTAAAAAATGGATTTGGTCACAGCAACCGTACCGTCGCTGACTTTCTGGGTCAGCCCGCATCCGCTCAGGGTCGTTACCATTGCCAGCATCAGTAATGTAAAACGGGTTTTACCAGCGGTAGTCGCCATATTCATCAGTTTCCCTTCTGTGAAGATTTTCCTGAACGCGCTGATAGCGGCCCAGATTAATAGTGATCATTTCAGTTTTATTTTGGGGTGCAGACGTAATCCTTAACCTGCGCATCACTGCGGTTCTTCCCAGCAGCACACCGGATTTTTCCGGGCGGCAGGAAAGCTTTGCATCGGGCAGCAGCGCGCGTGACACCGACAGTTGTAAACGGACGTGCAACCGGGAGCCGAGATACACCTGCAACAACGCCAGCAAATCGGTGTAAAGCTGGCCACCCGGAAGCCATTCACGGGCTTCATCCGGATTTTCAGTTTTCAGTTTCAGCAAAACCTGACAGTTCACATCGACGGTCTGGCGCCCCATCACAGGGCTGCTGCTCATACTGACCGGCGCGCTGGCGCTCATGGTCAATTGCTTGCGCAGGGGAATATTGCAGCGGTCATGCGCCAGTACCTGCGCCTGTGTATCCGGTGCCAGCAACTGAACCAGCGCGATAATGCCTTCGCTGGTGCGTGTCGGTAGCCGCATCATGCTGGTGAGTGCCAGAAAACGGGAAACCGGCGTGGCGATATCTTGCGTACATCCCTCTATGCCCAGCCCGCAAAGGCTCAGCAGATATTTCGAGGTTTTATCCGTCCCGCCGGAGGCAAACGTGGCGGGATATGAGTATTTACGCCAGATCCGGTAATACTGCGTGGTCAGCCGGTGGTTAAAGATATCCAGAAAATCGGCGACAGCCTCGTAACCATCGCGACGCTGGGTAATGTCGTCGATATAGGATGTGGGCAGCGGCGATTCGACACCGTACAGCCCCATAAACGTCGTGCGGATGGTCGGCGGAAGATGCGGATGCTCCGGCATTTCCACCCGTTTAAACTCGCTGGCCGGAAATCCCATCCCCGGATGCGGTCGAAAACGCACGGGGTCGTGTCTGACCTGCCACTGACTGCCCAGCGCCGGTGCATCTGGCTGGCTTTGCTCCAGCAACTGACAAAGACGATAAAACTGGGTATAGGGCAGTTTATCTTGAAGTTGCTCGATCAGCCGGGCAGGCGCTGATTGTGATTCTCTTTCCATCGGATGCATTTCCCGGCAGGCTGAACGATAAGAGTTAACTGATTGAATAAATGGATATCAGCGTAAAGCGCAAAGAAGCGGTTGAGCATTTCCCCGAACAGGTGAATATCACCTTCACCGGTAAAACCATTGCCATCGAGCGTCACTTCAATATCAATTCCGCGCAGCAAAAAACCTTTCTCAAAACGTTGGATTTGATGATGTTGCACCTGCTGAATGGCATCCAGGCGGCGGTTGTTCAGTTCATCGCTCTGCCAGTTATAGAGCTCAAGCGTCCCGCGTAACACGTCTGCATTGCTCATCAGATTAAGATAACTGGAGCCAAGATGACTGAGCACGCGCCACTGGAAGTGATCTTCTGCCGGAGGATAAGAGGGCAGCGTGGGCTTGCTGAGATTTCGGACTTTCAGCGACGTCTGTAATACGGCCTCACAGCGATCAAGTAGGGTGCTTTGTAACGCTTTCCGTGGTAACTGACCGTTGGTACCGGTAATTTTCAGGGAGACGGGCTCGCGGGTGAATTCGCGATCCAGGGGTCCGCTTGGAAAACGGAAAATATCCTACGCTAAGCCTGTTTTTTGTACAGACCACTATCCACTGAGCGTAATGAACGGTATTTACCCTGTCCCAGCTTTAGATTTGTCCGCCAGACGTAATCCCCACTCAGATTGATGTGCTCCCATCCCAGCGGGGACAAATGAGAAATCAACTGGTCATTTAATGGGATCCCTTTTCGTCTCAGGAAATCTATGGCTCTTTCTATATATACCGTATTCCACAGGGAGATCGCCGCAGTCAGCAACGTCAGACCACTGGCCCGGTAGCTCTGATTCTCCAGCCCCCTATCTCTGATCTCACCCAATCGGTGCATAAAGACCGCTCGTGCAAGCGCATTGCGGGCCTCACCTTTATTCAGCCCCGCCTGTACGCGTCGGCGCAGTGATGGATCGCGAAACCAGTCCAGCATAAACAGTGCCCGTTCGATGCGTCCGATTTCCCTCAATGCCTTTGCAAGGCCATTTTGTTTAGGATAACTGGCCAGTTTTTTCATCATCAGCGATGCGGTAACAGTCCCCTGTTTTATCGAGTTTGCGAGGCGAAGTACCTCATTCCAGTGTGTCTCAATGTCTTTAAGATTCAGTGGGGTTGTGGATATCACAGATTGAAGTCCCGGATAACGCTCAGCCTTTCCATGAATAAACAGGCGCTTGTCATGAAGATCCCGGATCCTTGGTGCAAATGCGAATCCCAGCAGATGCATTAGCGCGAAAACATGTTCCGTAAAACCTGCGGTATCGGTGTAATGCTCGGTGATTTCAAGATCACTTTCGTGATATAGCAAGCCGTCAAGTACGTGGGTTGAGTCGCGCACGCGGCTGATGACTTTGGTGTAAAACGGGCTATATTGATCCGAAATATGCGTATAAATCTGCACACCTGGCTCCTGACCGTATTTGAGATTGACCTGACCCGCATAATGGCCGTGACTGCCCACCCGAAAATTCTGCCCGTCAGACGATGATGTTGTTCCATCGCCCCAGAATGCAGCCAGAGGCCGTTTTTTCTGAGCATTGACCAGCTCGGCCAGCGCTGCTGAATAGGTCTCATCCCTGATGTACCAGGCCTGAATCCCCTCCAGTGACGATTTTGTCGTTCCTGGACAAGATTCGGCCATTTTTGTCAGCCCAAGGTTGATGCCATCAGCCAGAATCGTGGTCATTAACAACTTTCTGTCTTTAGGTCTGACGTGATGATTTTTGAGATGTGTGAAATGGCGGGTAAAACCGGTCCAACTATCCACTTCATCCAACATTTCAGTAATCTTAGGGTGAGGCAACATGCCATAAACCAGATCGGCAAAAGGGGATGCTGATGAAGGGACGCTATTATCCAGCGGGGTAATTTTCACGCCTTTATCCGAGATATCCACATCGGGCAAATCACCGGCCAGCGCCATTGCATTCACTTCCTCCAGTCGCGATGCCAGAAGCGTCATGCGGCTCTTGATGTATTCATGGCAATCGGTCGGAATGGCAAGGGGTAACTGGTTATCCCGAAGTGACTTTTCAAAATCGGAAGATGGGATCAGATAATCATCAAAATTCCGGTAGCGGCGCGATCCTTTGACCCAGATGTCGCCAGAACGTAAAGCTCCCTTCAGCTCATTCAGTACGCAAAATTCGTAATATTTTCGGTGAATGCCTGTGGGAGTGAGCACCACCTTTCTCCAGCTTTCCGGAATGAACCCGGTTGGCGCGGAAGACGGTACTTTGCGGAGTTGTTTTCGATACATCTCTCTGACGGCATCAAGCGCATCACTGAGCTGCATTGCGGCAGGTACAGCCATGAACTGCAACGCGGACAGCATCCGGGGGGCGTATTTACGCAGCGTACTGTACTTCTCTGTGATCAGATGCAACGGGTCGAAGTTGTCCTTACGTGACAGGAACCGCGTCTCTTCCACGCTGTTAATGAATTCCTGCCAGGGAAGAACGTCTTCTATTGCGGTCCAGGGATCTTCACCGGACTCTCTGGCGTTAAGCAATGCCTGCCCGACGGTAACGTATTGCTTCAGCTTGCTTTGAATCAGCTTTCCCGTTTGCTGGAGTCGTTCGGCCTGCGTGCGTTTTGCCTTGCTAAACAGACTGCCCAGAATACGCTCATGCAGATCAATAATTTCGTCAGTCAGGGTGGCCCTGGCTTCCGATATGACACAAACCAGTGAGGCATAACGGCGAACATCCGTGAATTTTGCCAGGTCCCGGCTACTCATTTTTCTGCTTTCGCGAGCGAGTTTCAGGAGCCGGTTCTGGTGAACAGAAAGCGCAATGCCATCAGGCAGTGCCAGCGACTCAATCGAATTTAACCGGTCGATATGTTGCAGGACATTTTTGCCATTAATTTTCCCCGGAGGCTGAAGCAGCCAGGCCAGCCGTGAAGGTTGCTCACCCTCGGATACCAGCAGACGGTCCAGCGCCGCTTTATGTTCCGGCTCAAGCTGCGCGGTAAGCGCAGAAAAGACCGCCCTGTCTGCAAGCGTTGTTGCTTCGGCCAGAGTTCGTTCGATGACATCAACAGAGGGGAAAATCACCTTATTATTGTGGAGCCAGGTGAGCATTTCCTCCGCAAGCAAAAAGCCTCTGTCAGTCCGCATTGCGTGGGGATAAAGGTGGCGAATACAGTTTTTTTGTAGCGCCCGGTTGAAGGGAGATAATTCCAGGTAGCGATAAAGTTCGGCCAGATGTTCCCAGCGAGTGACCTCTCTTGATGCATACTCGGCCCACAAATCAGGCAGAAGTTTCAAATGAGCCGCTAGCCGGGAAACAACCCCGTCGTGAGGGGAGATATTTTTGTCGGGAGGAAACCCCGGCCCTCTCAAGTAGCAAAGTAAAACAGCAAATCCCATGCGGTTAGCTGGCCTGCGGTGTTTATTAATAAGCGCGAGGTCAGGTTCACTCAAAAAGCACATGCGCGTCAGAAGAACGTCATCATCCGGCACAATCAGCAAGCGTTCTTTTTCTTCACTGCTGAGTATTTGTCTCCGTGGCATAAATGCTTCCTCTGCATATAGTTCATTTTAGTTATTGATTTGTACTGACCGAAACCGGTCGGTTTCGTACACTAGTCAGCCATACTGTCCGAAAGTGAGTGAATTCACTATCGGACATACGTTATAATTCGTACATCCTTTTCGTACAGAAAATATCCCTATGTCACGTGTTTTTGCTTACTGCCGGGTTTCGACTCTGGAACAGAACACTGAAAACCAGCGCAGAGAAATTGAGTCGGCAGGTTTTGCCATCAGACCCCAGCGACTGATTGAGGAGCAAATCAGTGGTTCGGTTGCTGCCAGCGAACGCCCCGGATTTATCCGACTGCTTGATCGCATGGAAAATGGTGATGTGCTGATTGTCACCAAGCTGGACCGTCTTGGGCGTAATGCCATGGACATAAGAAAAACAGTTGAGCAACTGGCGGCGTCAGATATTCGCGTTCATTGCCTAGCCCTGGGCGGGGTGGATCTGACCAGCCCGGCAGGAAAAATGACCATGCAGGTCATCTCTGCTGTGGCGGAATTTGAAAGAGATTTGCTGCTTGAGCGTACGCACTCTGGTATCGCGCGAGCAAAAGCAGCTGGAAAACGGTTTGGACGTCCTTCAGTACTGAAGGAAGAACAGCAACTTACGGTGATTGCACGGATTAACGCCGGAATAAGTATCAGCGCCATTGCGCGGGAATTTAATACTACCCGGCAAACCATACTCCGGGTAAAAGCAGGGCAGCAATAATCCTGAGTGTAAATACAGCTCAAAACCTCTTAGCTGGATGGTCTGCTATGTGCCAAAAGCGGAAGTCGCAACCATCACAATATGCTAACTTTGGGGAGGAGAGATGCCAGCATGACTGCTAGTTTGTGCAAAACTCAAACGCCTCAGAGTTATCCAACTGGCCAACGCTAAAGGAAAGATGCATGGCTGTTGATAATATATCCAGAATGGGTATCGCCAAAGTGGCACTTTTGATGGATGAATCAGGTCATCAGGTAGTCGAGAAATGTCCTGTCAGTAATGTTGAGTATAGTTTTTATCAACATGCAGCAAAGAGCCTCGCTAAGGTAGACATTGCCACCCCAAAGCTCTTGTACGCCGATCCATCCTTAAGCAAGCTGAGACTGGAATATATCCCACATAAAGTTGGTCAGGACGAAGTTGCAGGAGATGAAGTTTTGTCATTTCTGTCTCGCTTGCATTGCTATCCATCTGACCCTTCGTGGGTTTATCACAATCACACTTGGTCAGAATCAGCGCTCGAAAAATCGCTCAATCTTTTGGCATTACCTGGCAGATCAGCACAACAGTTACGGCATTTCCAGCAGGCAAGTGATGCTCTGTTTAGTGGTCAGTGCTTAATTTCAGGTGATAGTAATGCCGGTAATTGGGGAAAAAGGGATGACGGTGATTTAGTTCTTTTCGACTGGGAGAGGTTCAGCATTGGAAGCCCAGCAATTGACCTTGCCCCCCTAATAAAGGGAATGGGCTCTATACAAAAATTTACCGATTTTTCAGAACGCTATAACTGTATATCTCGCCATTCTAAGCCTAATGATTTGGCTAAAGAAATTGCAATTGCCAAAGCATGGATTGTTACCGAGGTAGTGGTACTGCTTAATGAACGGCAGAAAAGTGATTTTCATTTATATCTCAACTGGTACAAAGAAAATCTTCCCGCTTGGTTAGATTACACTGTAAAAATGCTTTGATGTTCTCAAAACCACAGATCTACCATTGATGTGGATTCAAGTATGAATAGCGATGTCCGCTCCTCGCTCTTAACAAGCAATGAATTCGACGTTTAGACAATTTCGGGTATGAAACGAATGCTAAAAAATGAGTCATTACAGGGGGATTGTAAATTGAAAATAGATTGGCATAGCTCATTGCTTACACGTGCTACGAATGTTGATAAAAACTACAAAAACACTCAAAACGTCCGTCGTTTCATGATTAAGGAGTGTGGGGACGACTTTCGATTTAATCGAGAATTTATGGCCTGGATACGTAATGATGTTCCAAAAAATTTAGGTGATGTAGTCGATGAGTGGAAACGCAGACAGTAATTGCAGGTCTGCATTTCGCTCATAGGTGCCCTGTTCCTGTTTGGCCGTTGTGTGCCAGAAGCGGACGTTGTATCTTTGCACGCTGCGATAACTTTTTGATAATTTTGCAAACGCATTAAAAAGACAATTATCAGAGTGGCCTCTTAAGTGTTCTTATGCAGATTGCGGTAGCCACCTGGCGTTCTTCCGGTATGACGTTTGAATGCCAGCGAAAAAGAGGGAACAGATTTATATCCGGTTAATCTTGCTATCTCACTAATACTTAAGTGATGTTTCCTGAGTTCAGCGCATGCCAGCTCCATTCGCCATGACGTCAGATAATTCCCGGGCGTTGAACCGGTAAGCTGGTGAAACCGACTAGCGAACGCACTGCGGGACATGGCTGATTTAGCAGACAGACTTGCCAGCGTCCAGTCTGCAGATGGAGAAGAATGTATCAGTGACAGTGCGGTTCCTATTTTCCTGTCACCGAGCGCTTTCAGCCAGGATGTCCCTTTCTGATTACCCTCTAAGTATTCCCTCAGCATCTGCACCAGAACAAGTATTGCCATGCTACTGGCCACAATGTCGTGTCCGGGACGAAGCGCTGATGTTTCATGCGAAAGCAAAGTGATAAGGGCGGTGAGTGCAGGAGAAGAACTTTCCTCTCGTCGTGAAACCAGAACCGGAGGCAGATGTTTTAAAAGCAGCGGGCTGGAAGCCTCCTCAAATACGAATCTTCCCCCAATCCCCTCACTGATAAGTTCTCCCTGGCCGTAGCGGACCACGCCATCCGCTTCACGGTGAGAAGAGAATATCTGCCGTCCGTCACTCACCATCAATGCCGGACTTGAGCCACAGCAGTAAGCGTCACCCGAGGTCAGAAGATAGAAGTCCCCTTTTTCAAGCAGCAGAGGCTGCATTCCGACCATCCAGAGCCAGAAGTTCCCCTCAAGCACAGTGCCGAACTTAATGTGTTTATAAGAGGGAAACCGCATTGCCCAGGGGCCACGTGCTTCCATACGGGCCGTAAGAATGGCCTCTACCTTCAGGAGTGAAAGAATATCAGACAGCGGATCCATAACATCCTGGACGAATGAATAATAAAAAAGGGATTTCTATAATAAAAGAAAGCTTTTATCTGCGTCATTATCATTTGGAGCTTAACGGAGAAAACCAAATGAAATACGCAGAACTGGGTAAAACAGGGGTTTATGTTTCACGCATTTGTCTCGGGACGATGACATTTGGCGGGGCGGATAATGCCGCCGGTAATGCCATCGGCCGTCTGACGGGCAAAGAGGCGGATATTATCGTTGGTGAGGCGCTGGACGCCGGCATCAATTTTATTGATACCGCCGATGTCTATGGTTCGGGGGGCTCTGAAAGCGTGCTGGGCGAAGTGCTGGCGCAGCGCCGCGGTCAGGTTTTCCTTGCAACAAAAGCGCACAGCAGAATGAATGCGGGCCCAAATGATGCAGGCCAGTCGCGCTATCACTTGATGCAGGCGCTTGAAGCCAGCCTGCGGCGGCTTAAAACCGATCACATTGACTTATATCAGGTTCACAACTTTGATGCTGCAACGCCGCCTGAAGAGGTTTTACGGACACTGGATGATATGGTGCGACAGGGTAAGGTCAGGTATATCGGCTGTTCGAATTATGCGGGCTGGCAGCTTGCCAAAGCCCTGGGTGTCTCGGCTGAACATAAGCTTGAGAAATTTGTCAGCGTACAGTCTTTTTATTCGCTGGCCTGCCGCGACATTGAGCATGAACTCCTGCCGGCAATCAAGGACAGCCACAGCGGACTTCTGTGCTGGAGTCCACTGGCAGGCGGGCTGCTTTCAGGCAAGTTTGATCGCAGCGGCAATCATGACGCTTCGGGCAGGCGCGCGAAGATCGAATTTCCACCCGTCGACAAGAACCAGGCATGGGATATCGTGGATGTGCTCAGAGCAGTTTCTGAAAAACACAACACCACACCAGCCTGCATTGCGCTCGCCTGGCTGCTTTCGTCACCGCAGGTGACCAGCGTTATAGCGGGCGTGCGTAATGTGGAGCAACTCAGGGGCAACCTCTGCGCACTGTCTGTTGAGCTCAGTGAAGAAGAAAAAGGAATGCTCGATGAGGTCAGTCATCCAGGGATTCGTTATCCGGGCTGGATACAGTCATATAATGCCGCGAGTCGTTTCCCTGCGGGCTTTACCGATACCGGACCCAGTTGGGTGCTGGGCGAGTCACCCGTCTGAAATAAAATATATATGGGATGTCCGGTTCGTATTTAGGCCGAAAAGGGCTGGTACAAAATAAATGCCAGTAGAAGCTGAATATCTCAGTGTCAAAGATCCGCTGCTCGCTCATAGCCGCCCTTGCTCGTAGCAGTGGGCAGCTTTGTGCCATGAGCGTACACCATCACCCGCCATATTGCGGGTGCATTTTTCCGGCGGTTCACCCTCAGCCGTTCGTAGCTGAGCTACTTTTTGCTAACAAGATAAGCAGCAATGGCCGTTAATCCACCTATAAGGGGCATAGGCCCAGCGCCTGCCAGGAAGTTATCGCGATCTATCTGGTTATCTCGGCGAATATCAGCAAAGCGTGCAAGCGCGTTTTTTTCATTCGTGGCACTGACCTCTTCAAACTGTTTTTCGTAGCCTTGTTCAATCAGTTGAGAAGCTTTGCCCACGTCCGAGCTTTCCAGTACAACAATTTGCTTACCCTTTTGAAAAAAAAAGTAATTCAGCATTTCGTGCTCCATGTAGAAAAGGTGATATTTAAAAGAATATGTCCAGTTTGAGGGGATCCTGAAAACATTTTCAAGTTTATTTTTTAATCCGGTAAGAACTTCGATTTCTTATTAGCAATCCTTTGGCCTTGTGAGGGGCATATCCGTTTTTCACTCATAGCCCCATAGTTGCAGCCGTGGGCAGCTTTGTGCCAACAGCAGACGTTACTTCTTGCATATTTCAATTTTCTTCTCCCCACAGCGGTGTATCTCCTAACGCTTTAGCAATAAAATCAACAAAGCTGCGAACCTTGAAAGGAATACGGATCGCGCTGGGATAAACAGCCTGAATAGTAAGTTCAGTCGTCCGGTATGCTGGCAGCAGCTTTATCAGCTTGCCCTGCTTAATATGCTCGCCAAAAACAAAGTTGGGCCCGTAAGCAATGCCTGTTCCGGCCAGTACAGATTCAAGAAGCAACTGAATGTTATTGGCAGTCATACGGCATGGGCCTTCAATACTGTGCGGCCTGCCTTGTGCATCATAAATCGTCCAGTCTCCCGCTGAAACCGCCTGGCTGAACGCCAGTCGAGGCGCACGGGAAAGATCATCCGGCGTCTCTGGTGTGCCATGTTTTTTCAAATACTCCGGTGAGGCGCACAAAACCATCCTGCAAGGTGCCAGCCGCCGCGTAACCAGTGTCGGATCCTCAAGACGCCCAACTCGGATGGCAACATCGATTCGATTTTCGAGTAGATCGGCGTATTTATCCTCCAGTACAACGTCCAGACTGACCTCCGGAAATTGCTCCAGATAGCGTGATACGATCCTACCAAGATGCATTGCACCGAAGGCGACCGGTGCTGCAACGCGAAGCAACCCCTTCGGTGTTTTCTGAACATCACTGGCTTCCCGGTTCGCATCCTCAAGAACCTCAAGAATAACTTTGCAACGTTCATAATACCGCTCACCGGCATCCGTCAGGCTAAGACGGCGTGTTGAACGCTGAAGAAGTCGTACATTTAGATCAGATTCTATAGCGCTGACATGCTTTCCTGCCATTGCAGCCGAAAGCTTAAAACGTCTCGCGGCGGCGGCGAAACTGCCTTCATCCACTGCCGCGATAAAAATCTGCATGCTGGTGAACCTGTCCATTACTTACCACCATTCGATAATCAGAGTATCGGCTGTCGACACAATTACGCTGATTATCATCACTCATGACAGCAATTACCATTACCTTAATTACATGAAGAGGCATGAGACGATGAAAATTAAGGTGAATGGAACGGGTATCCACATTGAGCAACAGGGCAGCGGTGAAATTGCACTGGTATTTTTGCATTATTATGGCGGTTCATCCCGTACCTGGGAGAGCGTGATAAGTCAGTTACCTGACCACTACCGCACAGTTGCAATCGACCACCGGGGCTGGGGGGGCTCAGACGCACCTAAATCAGGATACCGAATTGGTGACCTTGCTCGGGATGCCGAAGGGGTTATTTCAGCGCTTGAGCTTAAACGCTACATTCTTGTTGGCCATTCGATGGGGGGAAAAGTTGCCCAACTGATGGCGTCGCGTCGGCCTGCAGGTCTTGAAGGCCTGATGCTTATCGCTCCCTCTCCACCTTCACCTATGCGTCTCACGCCTGAGCAGCGCGATACGTTATCCAGCGCATATAACAGCCGCGAATCTGTCGGCTTTGTGATTGATAATGTCCTGACAGCGGGGGCACTAAGTTCTGCTCTGCGTGAACAGGTAATCGAGGACAGTTTGAGGGCCTCATCCGAGGCCAAAGAAGGCTGGCCTAATACGGCTATCGGCGAAGACATTACCCAGGAAGTGGCCTCAATTAATGTCCCTGTGACGGTCATTTCAGGGGAGTTGGATCGTGTAGACCTTCCGGCTACTCTGCAAAGAGAATTGCTGCCCCTTATTTCACATGCATCAATGTATATCATTCCAGACGTCGGACATCTCTTGCCTCTGGAGGCCCCTACAGAGGTCGCCAGCCACCTGTTAAAATTTACAGCCGCCATTGAAGGGGGGACAGCAGTCTACCATTCGCCTGTCGAAACGATAGCCGCGTTTGATGATGCTTTCAATGCAGGCAGGGTTGATGACCTGCTGGCTCTGTTCAGTAACCGTGCCACTATGAAAATGACTGATGGTGTGGTCATCGAAAGCGATCCTGAAAAGCTTCGGGACACTTTTTTGTCACTGACATCATCCCAGCCAGTTATCAGAAACCATATCCGCTCGATCCTCTCCGCCGGTGAAATGGCTCTGCTTATTATTGACTGGACTTTGACCATAACCACTAAGGATAGAACACTGCACGAAGAGTCCGGTACAGCAACGCAGGTGTTGTTGCGAAGCGTTGACGGAGGTTGGCGGCTGCTGATTTCAAATCCATCAGGAACGTAGTGAGTTCAGTAAGAATAGCTTGCGCTAGCAATATCGCGTGGCTGCAGAGAGGTAAGTGACATCCGCCACCACCCGCATGCCGTTTTAAGGCATGCGGTAATAACGATGAGCGCAAGATTGCTGTTATGTCTTGCTGCTTTCGGAGCGCCTGCTTTTCGCTCGCAGCAGACCCTCAGCGTCACGTGTTTGTCCCCTGAGTGCCAGGAGCGAAAATCAGCCTTTTTAGCCGTCCTGCGGACGGCTCTTAGTTCATCAAAAGCTCCAGCCCGCCGCGGTCGAAAGCGACACGAACGGTCCGGCAAGCGTAACATTGTGATGTTCAATGATTTCATTTGCTGATAAATGATCGTTATCCATTGTTGTATGCGCATCTGAAATCAGCACGGTCCTGAATTCCAGTTCCGACGCGGCTCTACAGGTAGTGTCCACACAAAATTCTGTTTTCATCCCGGCGATAACCAGCTGCTTCACACCTCGCTGGCAGAGTTGAAGCTGCAGGTCGGTATCGCGGAAACAGTTGGGGTACTTTTTAATAAAGACGCTATCCCGCTCAGCGTTAACGTTCATTTCGGGTATCAGCTGTGTTAACGGACTCTGCTCTGAGAAGGGGGAGTCATCAGGTCCTGTGTGGCGGGCAAAAAAGACGGGCACCTGAACCTGCCTCGCTTTTGCAATCAGCAAACAAATATTCGACAGAACAGCTTCTGCGCAATGCGGAGAGGCCGGGCCACGGAAAAGCCCCTGCTGCATATCAATAACTAAAAGTGCATTATCAGATGAAATCACGATGTGTCTCCATTCAGAATGTTATGAACGGAGAAATTTTCTTCCCCGTCCGGTTTGGCGGGGAGTGAGGATCTGTTTTGTCAGGAGCCAGTCACAGATACGCCCACACCGCCGCAAGATGCGGTGGTGGTGACTGTCATTGTTGGCTGAACTGACTTAATCATTTTCTAACCTTCATTTATGACTTATTCATTGAATATCAGGAACAGGAAACAGAAGGGATCATAAAACTGCTTTTTTCTTATAACATCAAATAAATATCGATTTCAATATATAATCTGAACGAAGCGCTGCCTTTGCTGCCCGATATTTACCGTGCAAAGGCGCGGGAAACCAGCTTCCGCCCCTCGTTTATAGCGGAAAGAATCATCATTCTGACGACCTGAATATACTCAGGCAGGTTAAAAGAATTTAAAAATGTTCAATCAGATGATCCAGAAATGCCCGAGCAGCAGGATTCGAACTTTGATTCTCATTTTTATCCCGGAACCTCAGATCCTGAAAATGGGGGACGCAGTCCCCTTTAACATTAGCGTTTTTTAATCACCGCAAAATAACTTAGCCACTGCTTGCCGGGGATGTTTTCCGCTGCGTCAATGACGGTTTCGGCCTCAAACTCATGCAATGACTCAACGATAAAGCGTTCACGGAAGGTCTCAAAAATCTCATCAGCGTTAACACCTGCATCGATCCCGGTTTCTTTTTTGCAGGCCATAACATAAAGTCGGCCATTATCGCTGAGTAATTTACTCACGATATCCAGGTAAGCAGCCTTTCTCACCTCATCGCCTGAAAAAATATGAAACAGCCCACTGTCAATAATGCTCCGAAACTTCCGATCCCAACTGCCAATAGTGAAAAAATCTTTAACCATAAAGTCGATGTTAAGACCCGCTGCTTTCGCCTTCGCGGCAGCACGCCCGACCGCCTCTTCGACAAAATCAATCCCGGTAACCTGCTCACCACGCTTAGCGAAATAAGTGGCAAGCGTACCCGTGCCACAGCCAATATCTAAGATTGGCCCACGTATATCAGAGGCGCTTTCGATGAAAGGTTTTTGCGGGCGACCGATATCCCACACTGGCTTAGCATTATCGACATAATGCTCTCTGAACCCTGCGTGATGTGCTTTACTGTCGATGATGGTCATGATTATTTCCCTTCCTTGTAGTCACTGATATAGGCGTTAGCACCTTGTGTTCGGGCAGTGCGTTCGTCCGGATTTACTTCCGCCTGGACTTCATGCTCCATACGCTGGTTATACATCTGAATAGCGCCATCTAATGCCCTACGGATAACAGCCCCCAAAGGCACATCGATCCCTAATTCATCCTCTAATTTTTCCTTCCAGTCTGTGAAAACCTTCAGTTGTTCATCGGTTAATCTTACGGTTACTACATTATTTTTTCTGCTCATGTTTTCCTCAGCGTCAATCCGTAATTGATGTATACAATGTATACATTGTTTGCAAAAGAGGCAACCTGTGATTTTCTTAAGGATGACCTATTGCCAAAGTTCGCGGTATTAAACATGATTAACGGAGGTGAGATCAGGCAGATATGACATAAAAAGCCGGTATTTGCAGGTCACTAAATGAGAGGATGTTGCGAGGTCTGCTCCTCGCGCGTAGCAGGTATGACAATTCTTTTTTCTGGTGCCAGGCGCGGGCATCAGGATCCATTAATGCAATTAGCACAATGTTTTTGCGAAACAGACGGCCTCTTCTCTGCCTGTGTATGGACCATAATTCTCAATACGGACATACCCATTTTTCTTGTAAAAATTTACGGCCCGATGGTTGATATGTCGGGTTTCCAGTCTCAGCTCGAGATATCCCATTTCTTTTGCGGAGATTTCCAGGAAAGTGAGTAAAGCGTTACCCACGCCTGGCACACTTCGGTCTGAAAACATTCTTTTAAGCTCGGCTATATTTTGCGTTAATGGCCGGATAGCACCGCATCCTATCGCATCGCCATGAGCATTCTTTGCCAATACCCATAACGCTTTATCACCATTCATTGCATCAACAGTGAAATTGCTTTTGCCGTTATCACCCGTAATAGCGGCAAGTTCAGCTGACAGCATCTCGATTAATCGATGGGATTCTGAAGAAAATGGATCTGATTTCTCAACTGTTATCATGGTCATATCCTACAAAGTGATTCTCACCAGCATAGAGTATCCTGCCTGGAAAAGCAGCATCCCGAAACCGGTGACGGGACAACTCTGATTTCTGGCTATCCCGGGGATGCTATGTCCGCTTCACGCCCTGAGACATTCGACAAGCTTTTTATGGCTTCTGTAAGGACGACTTTCGCACTTCCAGTGCCAGCAGATATTTCGCTCAAAGTTGCCTGTCATGCCTGCTTAAAAAACAGGCTTAACGCAGGGTATTGTTCGGTTTCCAGGCAAGCCCTACAAAAGCAGAGTGAGGTCATTTGCGTTGAATCTCATCACTGCTGGTTTTAAATTCACACGTAATCATTTCCCTTTATGTTTATTAAGTTTTTTTGACAAAGCAATCATTCTTCATATTGAATTTAGCTTTTACAATAACTGGAAGAATGGATTGAAAACGGATTATTTAACTACCCACGTAAACAATACATAAACAAAAAAAATAAAAATTTAAAATAAATCACCCGCTCAACAACAATAAAAAACTCGCAAGGAAATATAATATTACATTATTAAATAAAGACCTCACAAATCGGTTGCTATGTTTATTCTGCAAGGTTATTAGGCATTCTTTTACCAGAAATAGAACCCCAACTTTTGACAATGAGGTTTTAATTATGAAAGTAAGCAGAATTGCAGCGTTGTTATTTATCTCCTTTACGGGTTATCCAGAGCAGCGGAACCACTCCATCACTTCAATACATCTTCTGTTGACCATCTGATTATTCTTGCAGGCGATGGCGGAGCAGGGGGCGCAGGTGGAACCGGAGGAAGCGGTAGCGATAATGGTGGCGATGGTGGTCATATAAATCCCATGCTGCCAGATCACACGATCTGACAGTTTTTATAACACGCAGTTGAGGAGACTTCTTTGTGAATATGAATCTTAAATTAGTAGCATTTTTGTTTTGTACTGAGTTTTGCTTGTCGGGTGCAGTACATGCTGAAGATGCAATAACGCAGAACAGTACAGCCACAATCCCTGTGTCAGCAGACCAGGCCAGTTCCCTTAAGGCAGTGACGGTAAAATGCGGGCATTCTGGTAAAGATGGGCAGCCAGGTAAGGACGGTAACAACGGGCAGGGCGGTAAAGGAGGTAAAGGAGGTAAAGGTGGTGCGGCTGGTAAAGGCGGCGCGGCCGTCCCATGTAGCAATTAAGGTAAGCGCTCTCAGGCAAATAGTGTTTTTCCAAAAAGGTGCTGCTTATGCGTCTGAAACTAATCTATATATTTACAGCTCTCGTTTATTTGGCGTCAACATCGTTCGCCCATGCGGACGCATCGTCCAGATGGTCATCAACGCAACACAACGTTAATGGGTTCGTTCTGGTTGATGGTTCTCCCGGGGCAAATGGAGGGCCAGGTGAGTCCTGTCTCAATTACACCGAGTACGCACCATGCTGTTGAGGAAGAAGTTGCTCAAAAAATATTGTTTCAATGCGAGCGTCAAAAAGATGCAATTGGTTGGCCTGTAAGTTGTGGGGCCACGGTAAACGTCCATCGTGAAAGCAACCGGAAACAAACAGTTAGCCACAATCAGTTCCGTTAAAAAATGATATAGCCTGATTGGCAGCCACCTGGAAAGCTGAAAGTATCCTACGTTAAGCCAGTTTTTAAAGCAGGCATGACAGGCAGTTGAGTGCCAAATTCGGACCTTGCGTGGCAGGACATTTGTGGTAAATGTATGCTATTCAGTTCCTGATGACGTGTGTGAGGTAAATGGTGCTAGCAAGATTACGGATTATAAGTGAAACCGAGAAAACACAACTGTGGGACTTACTTTCAGACTACCTTCACGAGTTGAGCCAATACGGTGAAGTAAACATTGAATATCCATTTTTTAGCAGCTATTGGACTGACGCAGCTCGCTGGCCATATTTCATCGAAAGCGGCGAAACTGTCGTAGGTTTTATTCTTGTCAATACGTGGTCTCCATCTGGAAAAGGTACAGATTTCGGGTTGGCTGAGTTCTACGTGCTCCCACAATTTCGTGGCCTGAATATTGGTAAAAGTGCTTTCAGTTCACTCTTGAATCTTCATCCAGGCAGATGGGAACTCAGCGTGATGCCGGATAATGAAACCGCAAAAAAATTCTGGAGTCAGTTAATATATTCTTGTGGTGTGTTGAATAAAGAGACAGCAGAACGTGGAGGAAAATTAAATTATCGCTTTGCCACAATCGTGGCATAAAGTCTGCTTTTCACTCTCAGCGGATTCACTGATGCTTGCTGATGTCCGCAGCGTGCCATTTGCGGACGTTCATAAGGTATGTAGTCATAATCCAGCGAAGCTATGCGGGATCATTTGCATTTGAATCTGATGCTACTCGGAGGCCAATCAGGCTTGCTTGAGCTATTCTGATCCTGATTTTTCTTAAGTAAGGATACTTCTCATATGCAGGTTACTGAAAGCGGCATTCGTGATGTTGTACAAGGCGAAAATGTCAGGGTGATAATGCCAGTAAACATCTATAAATGTGAATTAGGCGACGATGTTTTTGTAGGACCATTTGTGGAGATACAAGGAGGATGTGTCATAGGCAGGGGAACCAAGATCCAGTCCCACACTTTCATCTGTGAAAACGTCATCTTAGGTGATGACTGCTTTATAGGACATGGCGTAACCTTTGCTAATGACCTTTTCAAAAGTGGCGGCCCTGATTCATCTGCTGAGAACTGGATTCATATTAGTTTAGGTAATGCCGTCACAGTTGGGAGCGGAGCAACAATTCTCACAACAGAAATTTGCAGTGGTGCAGTTATTGGTGCTGGTAGCGTGGTCATAAAGCCTATAAAAGCTAAAGGGATTTATGCGGGTAATCCTGCGAAGCTTTTAAGATTACTTTAGTTATTTTATCTCACTGTGCTTGGCGGGTTTCATACTGTTCCGAACACGTCTGTTCCTCGCTCTCAGCAGACCTTCAGCGTCAGGTGTTTGTCTGCTGCGTGCCAGAAACGGACGTTCCCAGAATGGTGGCAATTTGTTAATCACGTCTTGTTTTCTACGATAAATATTCATCTAATTGCCAAACCATAATAGCTTTTTCCTCATAATGATTTCAGACAAGGAACATACGTGATTCATTTAAGAAAAGCTCAATACAGTGATGCCGATGCAATTGCACATCTCCACGCAGCCGGATGGCGAGATACATATGGAAATGTGATGTCTTCAGACTTTCTCGAAAATCATGCGCAAAATGAGCGTTTTTCCCACTGGCAGTCTCTGTTGCACCAGTGCAACCGAGATGTGGCTGTCTTTGTAGCAGAAAATGAAGAGAACATTGAAGGGTTTATATGTGTAATGCTAAAGAAGGACGCTCAATGGGGGGCGTATATTGACAGCCTGCATGTCAGTTCTGCACTGCGAGGCCAGGGCGCAGGAAAAAAATTGCTCCATCATGCAGCAGAGTGGGTATGCAGCGAAGATGCTAAGTCACCACTTTACCTATGGGTTTTTGAAGATAACGTCAGGGCAATCAACTTTTACCAAAGGCTAGGCGGAGTTATTACCGAGCATACAGTATCCGATATGCCTTCATCAGATAATGCCCCTGTATTCAGAATCAGCTGGAAAAATGCCGTTCAGCTTGTTATGAGTACCCGCTGACTCCTTCTTTCAGCCAATTTGAGAAGGGATATTCAGGGAAGGTCCGTTCCTCGCTCATAGCGGTCCTCCAGCTTCGTTAGCTCATCCGCTACGTGCCAGGAATGCACGTTAGACAAAAGTAGAATCTCCTTTTATAGGAGTTTTATTTCCAATCAAATGAAAGCAACTCTCTTAAGTCACCTGACCATAATACCAGCGTTCTCCCGTGAACCATTCATCCCGGTCCTCGCTTCCATAATATTCGAGTGTGATACCTATTTCCTGTATGTTAGCTGGTAGAACGAGTCCCCACTCAGCAGCAAGGCTACGATCTTTGATCAAAGAAGAAGCACCATTCTCAGAACGATCTTCAGTTATGAAGCCTTGATAATATTCTTCGGAGCGATAAAGACAGACCTCACTTGTAAACATATCCGGAAGACATACAACAGCGGTAATCCGCGGACTGTAATTCATACCAACAGTGGCCGTTATAAGGTTTGAACATGCGTTAATTAAAGCTTGTGCACAAGCTGCTTTGGTTTTAATCGTGCTGTATTTTCCCTGAATGAGATTAATTTCAACTGGAATTTTGAAATTCCAGTAATGCTCATCTTCTGAAAAAATGCTACGTTCAGGGCTATGAAAAGTACCAGCCCAACGATTAAGAGCTTTTATGCGTCGGGGAATATTTCTGACTTTGGTTCGATGATCTCTGTTAAGTCGCCTACTCATGAATAATTTACCTATTAGCTGCTCAAACGTTCACGTTGTGCTCCTACACAAGAGCATTCTATCCTAAGTTGTTCAGCTTATCGTTACGTCTGCAATTTAACGTACTGCAATCGGCTTACGAGAATTTATGTCCGTTCCTCGCTCACAGCGGACCTTCGAATCAACTGGCTAGTCCGCTTGGTGCCAGAAACGAGCATTCACATGCAGGTCAGTACAGCAGCATGTTGAAATTTTCGCGCACCTCCCAGCGCAAGCTGCAAATTAAAAGACCCGCCATACAGCAGGTCTTCCACATTAATACTTTTCATCTGAAGCCATCGGCAAAGGATACTGATTTTCTGCTAGGTTATTTCTGCTGGCAAATCAGTTGCAGCTTTGCAAGGTAACAGGCAGGAAACAAAAAGCCCTGCAATTTGTCCCGCTGCAGCCAGATAAAATGCAATTTGTAAGGCATTTTGGAGACTGTTTGTAGAGTTCACCTGATGCAGACTTACGGTCCCGCTTCCGGATAAAGCAACTAACAGAGCAATACCAATAGCGTTACCAACATTCAGCGTTGTAGAAGCCATACCTGAAGCAACCCCTTGCTCGTAATGCTTTACGCCTGAACCAGTAGCTACCCACATTGCCGTCCAGACAATTCCCTGGCCTATTCCTGAAATGACAAGTCCCGGTAATACGCTTAAATAAGATGCACCTGAATAGGCTGATGGAACCAGTGCCAGCGTACCCGCAATTCCAGTTAAAAAACCGGCCAGTAAAACTTTGCGTAACGACAGACTATTTGCAAGTCGGGCTCCGAATTGCGTTCCGACAAAAATTGCCAGCGAAGGAGCTATAAACGCCAGGCCGGTCTGCAAGGCGCTGTATTCCATAATGTTCTGAAACATAACTGTCAGAAAATAAGGCAGAGCACCGAAGGTTCCCATATAAATAAACGTGATCACCATGCCTGTTGTCAGACTTCGATTCCTGAATAATCGTACCGGCATTAATGGGTCAGGGCTGCGAAATTCTATGGCGGCAAACGCCAGCAGAAATACCACTGACAGACTCAGTGATAAGAGAATATGCTCTGACAACCAACCCTCTTCAGGCCCCTGAACCAGAGCATAAACCAGCAGAATTGCTCCTGTGGTGACTGTCACAGCGCCCGGCAAATCGAAGCTGCGGCGCTCTTCCTGGAAACTGTCCTTCGGTAACACAAAAAAAGCGGCGCATATTGCAATCGCTGCCAATAAAACATTGACGAAAAATACTGACGGCCAGCCATAGACACCTGTAAGTATCCCGCCCGCGAGCGATCCCAGTGTAAGACCACTTGCGCCTGCGCCGCCCCAGACTGCCAGTGCCCGGTTGCGCAACGGCCCTTCCTCGAACAGTCTGTTTATAAGCGAAAGCGTGGCAGGAAAAAGTAATGCCGCGCCTATACCCTGTATGGCTCGTGCAATGACAATGACGACAGGACTCCACGCTAATCCACCTGCCAGTGAGGAGAGCGCGTAGAGCCATAACGCACCGATAAAAACCCGACGTTGCCCCAGAAGATCTGCTGCTCGTCCACCGAACAATAAAAATCCCCCACAGCATACCGTATAAGCACTGACCACCCACTGGAGCGTGTGCTCCGAAAACCCCAGTCCCGATCCAATTTCCGGTAGTGCTACAAACACAATATTGATATCAAGGGAGTATATGAGTTGGGCAAAGGCAAGCAGCGCAAGGCTGAGGTGTTGAAAGCGAGGGGCACCTGATTCCCGTAAGGCAGTAACCATAAATAATCTCCAAATGAACTAATGTTCGAGTACATGCGTACATTTAATGTATGTATGTACTCGTACATTAGTCAATCGATAAAATTTAAAGTATAGTGTTGGCATGTTTACAATCTGCTGAGAAACCCCATGCTTTCTAAACACCCTGATGCGGAACAAATACGTCTTGAAAATGTGCTGACAGCTTTGGGGAATCCATTACGTCTGACGGTGGTTCTGGTGCTGGCGGGCGGCGGTGAGCATGCTTGTAGCGCCGTGCTGAGTGGGATTCCTAAATCGACGCTGACTCACCACTGGCGTGTCTTACGGGATAGTGGCGTTATCTGGCAGCGCCCTTTCGGGCGCGAAAATTTACTATCGCTGCGCCGGGAAGATCTTAATGCTCGCTTTCCCGGGCTGCTGGATGCTTTGTTGGGTGCTGTGGAAAACGACGCACTGACACAGGAATCAACAACCAGGAATCTGCCGATGCCATCCACAGAACAGAAAGCACGCGCAGAGGAGAAGTAAAAGGAATTGAGCGCGTACTTCCGCTCCTCGCTCAAAACTGCCTGTCATTCCTGCTTAAAAAACAGGCTTAACGTAGGATATTTTCCGTTTTCCAAGCGGACCCTATTTACTGCCCCAAATATTCTTCTGCCAGATCGAGGCCGGATGATTATGACGGAGAATTTCACAACATACGTAAATCAATCCCGGCGTTCAAAAGCCACGATATGAATGACCACGTGATCTACACCGGTACGCTCAGTAAAACAATTATGCCTGCTATGCGTATCGGCTGTATGGTAATGCCACAGAAGACGATAACGCGTTTTAACGAACTCAGTGAAATGCCTGAAACAGGTCTGCCGTTGCTGTCGTAAAAGATCCTTGCGCAGTTTCTCAGCGAAGGACATCTTTACTGGCATGTTAAAAAGATGCGCTTACCCTCTATTAGTAGCGTCGCCGCATGATGCTTGAGGCAGTTGAATCGAGCGTCCATCTATCGCCGCTCAGTCACGCCCGGGCTTTCTAACCGCTTCCAGATAAACCGTGCACATCAGCACTAATTGCGCGTGAACGGCCTCAGCTTCAGCGGGGAAAAGACTTCGCTCGAACACGCTACGAATTGTCCCGAAGATAACGTTAAGAAGTGTGAGACTGACGCCTGGTAGATCAGTGAAAGCGGCATCAGACGCACTCGCGAGCATCTCGGCGGTAACGGTGTCGACACGTCGACTGAATTCCTCAATCAACGGGCCGTTATCCAGTTCCGCAATGGAACGGTAAAGAGCCCGGGTAACTTCAGGTCGCTCCATTTTGGCATTCCAGTAGCTTGTAAGAAGTGCTTCGACCATCTGGCGGATTGGCGCTCCATGTCGTGCCGCGCAGGCGATTTCCACCTTATCTGCCAAAGCATCCATGTAGCGCTCATTCAGGGCATAGAACAAAGCCTGCTTGTGCGGAAAATATTGATACAGGGTGCCGACCGAAACCCCTGCGCGCTCAGCAACGCGAGTGGTTGTCAGCTGGTAAGGCCCATCAACCAGCAAAACCTGAATGGTCGCCTCAAAAATTGCATTCAGCGTAGCCTGAGCACGGGCCTGACGTGGCTTTTTACGGGCATTTAGATGGAAAGGCACTTTCGACGACATAAGCGAATTCTCAAACCGAACAATCCTTCAGATAATAGCAGCACAGGCAGCTCATCGAAGAGGGATCAATTATGAATAATACAAAACGCATTGCGCTCGTCACGGGCGCGAACAAAGGTATTGGAATGGAGATAGCTCGCCAGCTCGCGCGCGCTGGGGTGTTCGTCATCATTGGCGCTCGCAATATGGAACGCGCCAGAGCTGCGGTCGCTGACCTGGCTTCTCAAGGGCTGAGTACAGAGTCCCTGCGGATAGATCTCAATGACGCTGCTAGCATTAAAGCGGCAGCCGAATTGATCCAGACGAAACATGGCAGACTCGATATTCTCGTTAATAATGCCGGCATCGTGGATACACAAGACGGGCCGCCGAGCATGGCCGCACCTGAAGCAGTTCGTCGCATCATCGAGACTAACTTCATTGGCACACTGCAGGTGACACAGGCCATGCTGCCTCTGCTACGTAATTCTGTGGCGGGTCGGATAGTCAATATGTCCAGTTCTCTCGGCTCACTGGAGCTTAATGGAGATCAAAACTCAAAATTTTACGCCGTGCGCCTGACTGGCTATAACGCATCTAAGGCGGCACTCAATATGCTTACCGTTCTGCTTGCGGAAGAGCTACGCGGAACATCGATTGTTGTCAACTCTGTCTCTCCTGGCCATGTGAAGACGGATTTGAACGGACATCAGGCAGAGATCGAAGTTGAAGATGGTGCGAAGCTACCGGTCGAGTACGCGCTTCTTGGTGATAACCCGGCATCAGGTCAGTTCATCGAAACACCGAACAACCAAATCCCGTGGTAATTCACAGAGTAATGGAGAAATAGTCTGTAAAAATTTTAATCACTGATGCCAGCGGATTCATCGTCATAATGTGATTGCCCTTGCTCGCGGTGATATCCAGGCTGCGAAACTTAGCGCTAAGGGCATTCGGTAGTCGGTGGGCGTAGACGCATTTGGCGAAGTGATGCCGGAGTTTGCAAAATGGGCGCTGAATGCGGCTAATTTTACCGAAGTGCTGTCGATTTATGGCGGACACTTTCACGATATGCTGTTCCATGGTGTCGGTTTCCCGGAAAAACTGGAAGCAATAGCTGTTAACCAGATCCCGGTTACCACTATTACGGAAACCGGGGAGAAAGTGCCCTTGACCTGCTCCCCGTGGAATAGCGCACTCTGATTTTAGTCATACTTCCATTGTGTCATAATTGCCTCTGCAAACTTTATAGCCGGTAGGTCCGCTCTTCACTGGATGTGTCCACATCGGCTGCGATCACTCAATTGCCTTTCTATCCACCTGAGGGATAATGCCGTCGTCGGTATGAATTTGCTGACCACCATTACGGGGAACACCGTCAGACAGGGGGAAGATTATGAAAAAAACTAGCAACATATTTTATGGTCCAGAAGGGGCCAGTCCCAATTATGATGAAGAGAAAGTCGCACCATATGAACTACCTGATTTATTCTTAACTGTTGCTGGTGAGCAGGTTTCTTCATTTGACGAGTGGTTTTCAGTAAGAAGACCTGAAATATTAAGTGCCTATGAAAAAAGTATTTTTGGAACTTCACCTTTACAGGCTCGAGTTAGCTTTCGGAAATCCGGTCCAGAAAGAGTGGATGCTACAAAAGGCATAAGGGCTCAGCTTTATGATTTGTATCTGGATGATAAAAATGCCCTTCTGGCACAATTTATAGTTTTCACCCCATTGAATGCTAAGGAGGCTGTTCCTGCGTTTCTCGGTCCAAATGTATTGGGGAACCAGTCACTGACTGACCTGTTTTCCCTTCCGTTATCTATTTCATGGGTTTATCCACGTCCTGCGCTTGGTATCGATGCTACGGGATATGCAACAGTAGAATCTGTCGGTGTGCATAGTTCCAGATGGCCTCTCGATATGATCATTAAACGGGGCTTTGCAGTAGTTAGTTTCCATTACTCAGACCTGTTTCCTGATAAACCAGGTGGGAGACCAGAGAGCATACAGCCACTCTTTGACGTTTCTTCCAATAGAGCATATTCATGGGGAGCGGTAGCAACATGGGCATGGGGCATGATTAAGGTGATGGACTGCCTTAAAGATATCGATGCAATTGACGAACAGAAAGTCATCGCTACAGGGCATTCAAGGTTAGGTAAAGCTTGCCTATGGGCCGGAGCTCAGGACAAACGTTTTGCGGGTGTCATTGCTAATGAATCGGGTGAGGGTGGTAGTGCGATTTCGCGCCGTAAATTCGGGGAAAGAGTTTCTGATATTGTGAGGCACTTTCCACACTGGTTTAACGATGAGTATTGTTCGTTTGTGGACAATGAGGAGAACATGCCTGTTGACTCTCACTTTCTCATTAGTCTTCTGGCTCCTCGTGCGGTATATGTCGCAAGCGCTGAGGATGATTTATGGTCCGATCCGAAGGGAGAATTTGCAGGACTAGTTGGGGCTTCGAAGGTATGGAAGTTATACGGTAATATTGCCGATCTTTCCTCGTATAATGAAATGCCACTAACCGGAAAACCGCTGTCCGAAATTTTAAGTTATCACGTCCGTTCGGGCGGGCACGATATAACAGCCTACGACTGGAAACAGTTCCTTGATTTTGCTGATAAATTTATTAAATAAAAACAACTTTCAGCAATGATCACCATTGGTGATCATTACTGACCATATTAATCGTCATAGCTAATCTAGACATTTTCGGACCGTTGCTGATCTGATATAACGTCCGCCTCTCGCTCAGAGCTGCCTGTCATGTGTGCTTAAGAAATGGCCTTAGCGTAGGATATTTTCCGTTTTCCAAGCGGACCCCTTTAAGAGTAAATCCTCCGCTATAACCTTTTGGGAATTCAAGCTTAGGAGAGTCGAGACTTGAGGAGCCCATTTTCTGTACATTAGCGGCTTTCAAAAGAATATTACCCGGCGCACCCAGCTCGATATTACCACCGCTAATCTTGATGTAGGCCCCTGCGCAGTTAAGTATCAATTCCTGGCTGGCATTCACCGTCACTTTTCCTTCCGTGCTGGTGATAGTCACATCTTTTTGAGCTGATGCAGCGAGTTCATCCGCCAGTGCCCGAATATCGACTTTGCCATTACCGGCAAAAAACTGCATTCCTGTACTCTGCGCAAATAGGCTTACGGTATCCCGGGCTGAAACTGTGAAGGACTTACCGCTGCTTATATCCGTGTTTCCGCCCGACACCACGGCAATGCTTTCATTGCCCGATGCCACACGTATGGCTTTTGGACTTACGAGGCCAATGCCGTCTGGGGCTGATATGACAATACCCGGAGCTTTCATCTTGCTGAGCGACTTATTCAGTGCCTGCTGGAAATCTGTATCACCTGGCGTTGCCTTTGCTGTTTGTGCTGCTTTCGACATGCTCCGGGCTAGTGTGAGCGCCTGCTCAAGCTGGGCTATCGCATCGTCCATTTCCAGCATTTGACCGCTGGCTCCCGGCTGCGTATCAGCACTAATAAATAAACCCTTCCCGCCGCGTATCGCCCCCCATTTATCGGTTCTCAGCTCAAACCCTTCACCGCGTTGTGTTTTGTTTGCATCGACGTTATGCCCAAGGTTCAGCTGGGTTTTGCCGCCGTATTCCGTACTGAGTTTTATATGCTCTTCGCCGCGTTTATCTTCCATACGCAGCTTGTTATTTGCAGGGGTACGGATAACGTTGCGGGTATTATTGGCTTCTGTCACATGGTCGGTGTGGCGTGAATCGTGCAGGGCATGGGCGATATAAGGGCGGTCGGGGTCACCGTCATGAAACGCGATCGCCACTTCGGTGCCCTGGATCAGCGGGAAGTGAATACCATACACATCGCCACCGTAAGGTTTGGCGAGGCGGACAGGCATGCTTTCCTGGCCCTGTGCTTTATCATCCTGATCGGCATCGAATTTAACACGGTATAAACCGGACGCATCCTGCCAGGCGTAGATATCGTTGGTTTTCGCGCTGGTGACGCGTGCCATCATCGTGCCGCTGACTTTTGGGCGCGGCTTAAGAGCAGGGCGCCAGCACAGGGTTTCGCTGTAAGGGACTGCGCTAAACCCTACATGCAGTGGCGTAGAGCGACTGGCCCAAAACCGTAATCCAGTGATGACGACCGGTGTTTGCCATACAGAAGGAAGTGAAGATGGAATATCGCTATCCATCACAGTCAGAACCTCTAACAAACGCAGTGAAGCATCTGTACTGCTCCCCTGTAATTGAGTTTGTGCAGCCAAAAATCTTTCATGTTCAAGGCGTGCCCAGAAATTACCACTTTCTGGTGCTGGCGTCGTTGCATCTCCACGTGTTAAGTGACGGGGCTGGTACTGGTACACGTCGCCATACGTTATTCCATCCCCATCTCCTCTGGTCATATCCGCTCGAGAAGAAAGCAGAGAAAGTTGAGCCTCACGGTGGTTGTAATCTTTAGCTTGCACTGAGGATTCAACTACTTGATGTCGCTGGGACAGCCCCCAAACAGACTCGACGCCGTTATCGTTCATTCCTGCCGGATTACCCAGCGGAAGTGTTTTACCAAACACATAACAGCTTTGCTTATCTCCCAGAATAAGTACTTCGGTCTGTGTGTCTTGTTGTAATGCAAAAGTATAGAAAATTCCTACTTCAGACATCAGGCGCTCGATAAAATCTCTGTCGCTTTCTCCGATTTGGTTGATTTGTTCACGTATCGGATAACTCTGCTTTAGCTTGAACTCAAATTCCCAGCCTTTAAAATTGTGCTCACATAATATTTGCTCTATGACTTCTGGAATTGATTTATTGAGAAAAAAGCGATGAGTGCGTTTTTGCTTATCTAATAATGCAAAAAAAGGTTCAACAGTTATTTGATAATGTGCTTCATCAGCGGAACCTGACACTCGAGTGAAATTTGTTACTACCCCGTGGACTACTTTTTGAACTTGGGCTGCCGACAGACCTGGCATCAGTGCACCCGCTGTTTGCATTATCAATGTAGTGCTGCGGTTAAGCATTGCTTGCTGGCTAATGTCCTGGTTGGTACTAGTAAAGTCTATTTTATAGCGATATCCTGAGCTTACGAATTCTTGACCAGAAAAAGACTCAACATCCAGGCATGCTTCGCAACCCTGAACATCAAGATGGTAACGATTGAGACTTATGGAAACGGTTTTTTTTGCATCGGATAATGTGTCGGTAATATTCATTGTTCTTCCTCCTGCACTGTATTTATCCGGAAGCAGAAAGATGAGCTCCGGTAATATGCATTCCTTTAAATAGTTAATATTTATAAATTAATCTGGCTGCGTATACTTTTCTTTCCCCAGCGTTAATTTTCACAACGGAGAAACTGACATTATATTCAATGCCACTAATGAATTTATATCCCATCAAGGGTAGGCATCTATTTTTTGCATGTTGTTGACCAGGAATGTTGGCCTTGAATTCTACTTTCTCGCCTGATTTTTGTATTTTCATCTTCTCGTAAATAAAATCACTGTTTATTCCAGGGGCAAGCAAGCAGACTTCTTGCCCGGATTGTCTAACCTCAGCAGGATCCCAGGGGATTTTGTCACCCAAACACCCAGTTAGTAAAAAAACACAGATGATAATTATTTTTTTCATAAAGCCTCCGGGGAGGGGAAAGAACCTAATATATTTTCATACATACGTAAAAGGTCACCTTCTGCATAATAACTATCTTTATTTATGAAATTGTTCCCCCAGAGATCTTGCCAGACGCTGTATCCGAATTCCCGAAGGATAAAGTAGTCTGATACGATGGATGCTTGTTGCTCCATTGAGTAGTCTGAAAGCCGGTGTTTAACCAAATTATAATGATAATCGGCAGCCCAACTGAATAATCCACATATCTTAACCATCATGCCATGTTGGTACTGCCAGACATGACATAATTCATGAAGATAAACATGTTTGCTGTCTATACTTACATTTTTGGCTGAAAAATCAGGTAAGTAATAACCTTCGCGAAAATAGATTTCACCATTTGGTGTCATCGCCACGTTTTTTGACTGTAAACCGAAAGGAAGATAGCTGTCACAATGGATCCAAACGCTTGAGTAATTTATTTGGTTGCTGTATAAGCTCTGAGCTAATGCGATTTCTCCTGGTGTCATTATCCTAAGCTTTCCCTCTCCTTCCGACATAGGTATCTCCTTAATAGAAATTAAAATCGTATGTACTTACTAAACCTAGCGTCATGCCAATTCCCGTAACGAGTCGGGGAATAATTATGAGGAAGAAGTTTTTTATATTCACTTTCACTCGATTCAAAAGTGTTACTCATGTATTAACGGTAATCTAATTTAATGACTATTTTTATGATTGTCTTGGGATTCAATAAAACATGAGTTTTTCATGTGTGGTTAGTAGTAATTATCCCACCTTTGGTGAAGGTTGGGGAATGCATATCAGTAGATTAAATATCCAATGGTAATTAATAAAATAGAACATTCACCCCAGAAAAACTATATTCGCCATCGGAAATAAAGAAAAATCATGCACAAAGAATCGCTCCGGAAATAACCATTGTTGAACCTATCGCGCCGGCAATTTTATAAATAAAAGTGACTACAATTCTTATTATGTTCATAATGCCTAAATAACAAAAGTTACGGGCAGCGAAGTAAAATCTTTTCCAACAGCACCCCAAAATCCATCGCTATCTACATTGATAGCATCAAGCATGTCGCGTGCAATCTCTTTTGCACCTTCCATAATGATTTTCCCCATTGAGAATCTGGAAACTATTTTACGCCGGATTACCCGGCGCTCCATTACCGATCTTTATTCTGCGGCAGCATCGTCAAATTCCAGCGTGATCCCTTCGTCCTCATCCCAGCCCAGTGCCAGCGCCGTGGTGCGTTGTTGCGCTGCCATGCGTTGCAACAGTTGCTGGCTCAGTACCGGCAGGATTTGCTGATTGAGCAGGCTGTCGATGTTGCGCGCACCGGTATCCGGCAGCAGGCAGGCAGCGACCAGCGTGTCGTACAGACTTTCTTCGATGGAGCAGGTCAGGCCATAGTGCTTGTTCAGACGTTTCGCGACTTGTGCCAGTTTCATCTCAACGATAGTGCGCAGTGCGACGGCGTTCAGCGGACGATAAATCAGTGTCTGGAAGCGGGCGAGCAGGGCGGGCTGGAAATGATCGCGCAGGATCGGGCGCAGCAGTTCCTGTAAATCGCTGTCAGTGGTTTCCGGCTGTTCATCCAGCAGTTGCATCAGGTGGTCGCTGCCGAGATTGGCGGTCATCAGGATCACGGTATTGCGGAAGTCGATTTCACGTCCTTCGCCGTCGCGCATAAAGCCGCGGTCGAACACCTGATAGAACAGGTTGATGACATCACGGTGGGCTTTTTCCACTTCATCGAGCAGGACGACGCTGTACGGACGTTTACGCACGGCTTCGGTGAGAATACCGCCCTGACCATAACCGACGTAGCCCGGAGGTGAGCCTTTCAGCTGGGATACGGTATGCGCTTCCTGGTATTCGCTGAGGTTAATGGTGATAAGGGATTTTTCGCCGCCGAACAGGCAGTCAGCAAGGGAAAGTGCAGTCTCCGTTTTACCCACGCCGCTCGGACCGACCAGCAGGAATACGCCCAGCGGGCCGTTCTCGGACGTCAGACCGGTTTTGGCGGCGCGCAGACGTTGTGCCATGTCGGTCAGGGCATGATCCTGTCCGACGACCCGTTTGTTCAGGTGATTTTCCAGTTGCAGTAAATCGGTCTGCTCATCTTTCAGCAGGCTGGTCAGCGGCACGCCGGTCCAGTCGGCAATGACTGTCGCAACGGTGCGGACGTCCACGTCAAGAGACAGCAGCGGGGCGCTGCCCTGCAACTGGGCCAGTTCTTGCTGCAGCGCGTGAATATCTTCCTGACGGCTGATGTCCTGACGGATTTCCAGCAGCTTATGCGTCAGGGCTTTTTCGACTTCGTACTGCGCTTCGAGAGCGGAAAGCTGGGCATTGAGTTCGCGGTCCAGCTCACCGATTTTTTCCAGACGTTCACCGTGGGTCTGACTGCCGAGCGCGATATCTTCCAGCAATGCCTGCTCCTCCATTCCCAGTGCAGCTATCTGCGCCTTAAAGCGGGTCAGCTCTTCCGGCAGGGTATCGAGGCTCATGCGTACACGGGCGGACGCGGTATCGAGCAAATCGACGGCTTTGTCCGGCAGCTGGCGGCCGGTGATGTAGCGGCGGGAAAGGCTGACGGCGGCTTTGACGGCTTCGTCGGTGATGTGAACACCGTGGTGCTGTGCGTAGCGGGACTTCAGGCCACGCAGCATCAGGCAGGCCATTTCATCGTCCGGCTCATCGACTTTGACAATCTGGAAGCGGCGCTCAAGGGCGGCATCGCGCTCAAAATACTGTTTGTACTCAGACCATGTGGTAGCAGCAATCGTGCGCAGTTCGCCACGGGCGAGCGCAGGTTTGAGCAGGTTAGCAGCATCTGCGCTACCGGCCTGATTGCCTGCGCCAATAATAGTGTGTGCTTCATCGATAAACAGCAGAACCGGCGTGGGTGATTTTTGTACGGCGTCGATGACGTTTTTCAGGCGTTGCTCAAACTCGCCTTTCACACCGGCACCGGCCTGCAACAGACCCAAATCCAGCGTGCGCAGGCTGACGGTTTTCAGGCTGTCGGGCACATTGCCTTCCGCAATACGTAATGCCAAACCTTCCACCAGCGCTGTTTTACCGACGCCCGGTTCACCGACCAGAATCGGGTTATTTTTGCGGCGACGGGAGAGAATATACACCATCTGACGGATTTCATTGTCGCGGCCAAACACCGGATCAATCTGACCCGCTTTGGCTTTTGCCGTGACATCCAGCGTGAATTTATCCAGCGCGGCCTGCAGCGCTTCGCTTAACGACTGGCCGGTAACACCAGACTCTGCTTTTTGTGTCGCTGAGTTTTCAGAAAGCGCGGAAGGTGTGCGGCTAAGGCTTTCCTGTTGTTGCAACTCCGGGCGCTCTTCGGACAAGGCATCCAGCACGGGCTTGAGGCGACGGATATGTTCTTCGCTCAGGCTGAACAGCGGCCATAAACCTTCGCAGCGCAACAGGCGCGGTTGCGCCATCAGCGCCTCCAGCAAATTGACACTGCGGATGCTCTGGTTGTCATCCTGCAGTGATGCCGCCAGCCAGCCCGCTTTCATCAGCGATTGCAAATCCTGAGAAAGTTGAGGACGCGAATGCACGGAACGCGGCAGGGCATCCAGATGTGCCAGCAGGCTTTGCCACAGCGCATCCATATCCCATTCGTAGCGTCGGGCCAGCACGGTGATGTCGCCTTCGCCCAGTTCCAGCAGTTTGAGCAGCCAGTGCTCAACGGTAATTTCATTGTGGGCGCGGGTCTGGCAGAGCGTCGCGGCGGCTTCCAGCGCTTTCGCGCAGTACGGATTTAAGCGGCGAAGTAAGACAGCTGACTGATGTTCCATGCTAAATTCCTTTTTTAGGTACGCTACCGCCCTTAGCCTTTTCCGTTGCAGGAAACCCAGGCCCATAAGGTCGATGTCCGGTTGTGTTTTTGTTTGCTCAACCGCCAGGCAGCGGCTCAGGAAACAAAAACAGCAGACGGCGAACCGTCTGCTGTGGGGTGTTACGCGGTAGTACGTTCGTTCCAGGAATCGGAATGAATGATGTTGCCGTCTTTGTAGGTCCAGGTGATTTTTTCGTAACGCAACTCGATAGCTTCGAGGTGGTTGTGTTTCTCTTTAGCCGGATCTTTGATGTCGTGCATTTTTGGCGCGACTTTTACCAGCTTGACGTTTTCCAGTTTAGTGTTGAAATACTCCACTTCCTGGCCCGCGTCATTGATGCGATACCATTTGAACTCAGCAGATTTCAGGGTCTGGCCAGTGGTCACCGCTTTGTACAGGTACGGGCTGGAGGAATCGATTTCTTTGGTAAACAGGAACGGGGTGTGAATACGAGTACCCGTCAGTTTGCCGGTGTTGTTATCGGTCGGGATATACAGGTTGTGATCCTGTGCAACCACTTCGATGCTGCCTTCGCGATCTTTAACGTCTACGGAGCCTTTAATGTCCGCACCGCCGTCGTCTTTCAGCCACAGATAAACAGGAATTGCCATGGGTAGTTCTCCATTTCTAAGGTAAACATTCATCAATCATTTGATGAACTTGGGGTTGCTGATGCTTTGCAGGCATCTGCCTGTGGCACCAGACTGATTTCGACACGACGGTTAGCCGCACGGCCTTCCGGGGTATCGTTTGTTGCAACAGGGCGTGTTGCGCCGTAGCCCTGTACGGCAAAGCAGCTTTCGGACACGTCGCCGGTATCACGCATCCAGTTGCGTACTGACTCTGCACGTCTGAGTGATAACATTTGATTGGATTTATCATCACCTGTGTCATCAGTGTGACCCGCTACCACTATCAGCCAGCCCGGTTTGGCTTTGATCCCAACCAGCGCGTTGATCAGCACTTTGGTGGAGCTTGTTTTAAGTTCGGATTTACCCACGTCAAAAAGTGACAGGGAATCTAGCCGGATCGTTTTCGGCCCCTGAACAATTTGATTGATCACCGGCGGAGGCGGAGGGGGGGGAGTCCAGCTATTGATGGCGGTCTCCAGTGGTGCGACCAACCGCATCCCCTGATATAAGCCCAATGACATACGCATTGGTGCTCCGCTGCGCAGCCAACCATCCAGCAAACCGGCGTCGGTGCGTAATTGTTGCTGAGCAATGAGCTTTGGCGAGGAGGGTGTGCCGGTGAGACGGTTATACAGGGCGAGATGGTCACCCACGCTTTGCACCAGACGCTGGTTATTTACAAAAGACGCCAGCAGGGCGAAGAGCAGGAAAACACCACATAGCAGCCCTGCCAACTGACAGGCTTGCATCAGCCGGGAAACGCCATGACGTTGCGGCAGATAGGGCAGCAACACCTCCGGCAATGGCAGGCATTCTTGTGAATGGACAACGCCGGGGGTTAGCGTAGTCACGTCACCTATGTGCGCTTGCCACAGATTGTCCAGACTCCCGGCGACGGGCGTAAAACAAGCACCCCATGCGCAAGGGGTCAGCGAGGGGACATCGCTTTGCTGACGCGTCAGAATGCTGCTGACGTGAGTTTCAAGCCAGGGCAGCAGGCTTTCTATCCAGAAGACCGTGCTCAACCTTTCCTGAGTGTTTCTGATATCCAGTTGCTGGCTCCAATCCATCAGCGGTATGACGCCTGCCCCTGCTTCATGAACCTGAACGTTTTTATTTCCCGGAATGATGGTAAACCACCGCTCAGCCAGGGTGTCTGTTACCACAGGCGGAGATAGCCAGGTGCTGACCCAGACGGGGGGAATTCCAGCCAGCCAGTTTTTGCATTGCACAATGGCACGGTGCCAGACATGGAGTTTTTGTGCGAAGTCGTCCTTATCCTGATGTTGCTCGGGGACTATGGCCAGAAGAATGGAGATCTGGGCGGTTAGCGCCGGGCGTTCTGCCGCGAGATGCTGTGCCAACAAAGGCAAGTGCTCTGGAAAAGTGACTGGCAGATACCAGCCCTGACCTGTTTCACGGAAAGGGACCGAGTCGGAGAACAGCGGAGCACTGTCGCCACAAACCAGCACAACAGCGCCCTGAAAATCCTCAGGCGGAAGAACAGCGTCCGAAATATGTGCATGTGCAATTTCATTACGGTGATTTTTACGCCACTGAATATAGCCCGTAGCACCACTAATGATGACCACCAGCATGCTCAGTGCCATACGGCTTCCTGTGCCGAGCGGCCAGAAGCCGAGAATCAGCCATAAGGACAAACAGGTCGCCAGAAGCAGCAGTATTAGCTGTGTTAATCCGCGCATCCGTCAGTGGTTCCCTGTTAGCTGAGAAACCATGTGTGTCAGTTGCGTGTTCAGCACAAACCAGAGCGCAATCAGAATCACGGTGCCCGCTACCCACGAAAGCCAGTAGGTTCTGCGTCCGGAGCGCAATCGCAGCGAACGTGAAACAATGGGCATTTCCTGAGCCGAGGCGAAAGGCGGCACTAACTGATTTAGCTTGCGAACCACATCTTCTCTGCGCTCATCCCCTTGTTCGCGATAACGGCCAGAGAAACCCAACGTCAGCGCACGGTAAAAGCAGGTGAGCACCGCAATATCAGGAGCAGGTTCATGGAGCACATTGCGAATACGTTCCCATAACTCTTCCCCGGCATTCAGAGTATTGAAGTAGCGTGCCTGAAGTGGGTCTTTAAGCCATTTGGTGTTTCCGCTATCGGGTTCCTGGCGGTTAAGTACACTTTCATCTAATAAGGCACATTGCGTATAAAGCATGTGGTCGCAACTAGATTCGCTGAATCCTGCGCGTGATAAGGATTCTCTCGCGCCATCAATCCAGTCGCAGGCGCGGCGGTAAAGAGCCTCACCATCTTCGATTTTCTGGCCGTTACGCAACTGGCTGACCATCAACCAGCAGGGATAAAAAACTTCATCAACAATTGATCCATTTATCTTGCTCATGAGCGCAACACCGCAAATAGTTCAAGTTTGATTTCACCCAGTGAACCTGGGGTATAGAAAGCGCAGTTTCCAGCATCCAGCATTGCCTGGGCGGCAGCACTGTTCAGGTCCAATGCAAAATATTGGTTTTCAAGGCGCAACGGGATAGCGGCCGGTACATGAGACAGCGCCTTCATTACGACACCATTCAATGCCACGTTGACCACGTCAGAAACATCCTCAAAACTCCCTGCTTTGCAGAGCAGCGGGAACTGAGTTTGCAGCAGGTGGTTTGGAATGGATGAGCGCACGGAAAGATAGAAATCAGCGCCGTCGCGCAGACGGGAATCATGCAGCGATCCGGTCCAGAACTGGCCTTCATGCGTCAGTTCAATCGCGACCATACGTGATGGCAGACTGGCTTCGAGCAGGGCATCCAGCAGGGTAAACAGCGGAGGGAAAACGTTTTCCGGCGCATTATGCTGATACAGAGGAATATCTTCTGCCTTATGCTCGAGGGAAAACGTCAGCAGACTGCCCGCCAGACGCACCAGTTCACGATAGAACAGTTCAGGATGGCGGGCAGGGGACTGATAAAGCTCCATCAGCACAGGTTCGGCACTGTTCAGTGCGTTCAGTAACCAGAACAACGATACGTCGGCTACTGCAAAGTCGGCCATTCGCTCATTGCTTTCGCGGCGCATCGCCATCAGGCGTCGACGGCGGGCCTGAAGGCGGTGAATTAAATCACCGAGTTCCGTCAGGACTGCCGGAGAGGACGACAACGAGAGCATTGGCGGAATGAACTCTGCATCCGGTGTCCATTGGCCTTGTGCATTACGCACAAGACGTACAACAGGGCAGGTCAGATACGCGCTGTTTTCCTGATGGGCAAAACGGAGCGTTATCGCATAACGCTGAATAGCCAGTTCTGTCCGTTCATGCCCTGATAACTCCTGCACGGTGACCCATTCCTGCTGCCAACGACGTGGACGTTCACTGTCCTGACCGTCATCCAGATTGCCGCCATTGGCTGAAAGCAGAGGTAATGCCAGCACGACATCAACGCTGTCCCGGTCAGAAATTGCAGATAAATCGCAAGCTGGAGGCAAATTATCCGCCAGCTCGGTATCAATCAGCGTCCCATCAGGAAAACGAACCTTCAGGCGTAAAGCATTCAACCTGGAAAGGGCTAATGAGCCGATGTCGAATGTTGCATCAATCACTCCCCAGGGATTTGCCAGAGCCATATGAGCAACTCTGTCAGACACAAAAGCATCCCAACGGGCTTGTTGCTGGAACTGTTGCGGGGCCAAAAAGGCCCCGTCGCTCCATAATGGGCGATAAATTTTCATCGTTTCTCCGCTTATGCCTTAGCTTTAGGCATCTGAGAAACCAGAGACAGATTCACGTCCATACCTTCCACCTGGAAGTGCGGTACGGCGTACAGTTTCACGCGGAAGAAGCCCGGGTTGTCTTCGATATCTTCTACGGTCACTTTGGCATCACGCAGCGGGTGAGAGGCCTGCAGGTCATCGCCCGGGTCGGTCATTTCGGTTACCAGCGTGCGGATCCAGGTGTTCAGCTCCAGTTCCAGCAGACGACGGTCTTTGGTGGTGCCGATATTTTCCCGCTGAATCAGCTTCAGGTAGTGTGCGATGCGTGAAAGCAGGAAGATGTACGGCAGGCGCGCATTGATGCGGCTGTTTGCGGTGGCATTGGCAGTATCGTACAGCGCCGGTTTCTGCGCAGAGTTTGCGGAGAAAAAGCAGGAGTAATCGCGGTTTTTGTAGTAAGACAGCGGGATAAAGCCCAGATTGGCAAATTCAAATTCGCGGGTTTCCGGGATCATCACTTCTGACGGGATTTTCACCTGATTGCCGGTGCCGAGATCGTACAGATGGATCGGCAGATCAGTCACTGCACCGCCCGCCTGTGGGCCACGGATTTGCACACACCAGCCATTTTTGATGAAGCTTTTCACCATGTTGGCCGCAAAGGCGAACGCCGCGTTTGTCCAAAGATATTTCTCGTGATCCGGACCTTTCACTTCTTCAACGTAGTTGAAGCTGCGAACAGGAACGGTATCCGGACCATACGGCAGGCGACCGAGTACGCGCGGCATGGTCAGACCGATATAGCGGGAATCGTCAGAATCGCGGAAGGATTTCCACTTGATGTATTCCGCACGGTCAAAGTAGTTGCCGATATCTTTAATCGCCGCCACTTCTTCCATGGAATCTTTCAGGAAGAATTTAGGGCCGACCGCACCGACGAATGGCATATGCGCAGCGGCAGATACTTTAGAAATGTTACGCAGCAGGGCGACATCTTGCGCCGACGCGTCAAACTCGTAGTTGGAAATCACAGAACCGATTGGCTCGCCGCCCGGTGTGTCATATTCCTGAATGTAGGTATGACGGTACAGGCCGCTCTGGATGATCTCAGGACAATCTTCGAAGTCCTGACGGAGGTTGTCTTTAGACACATCCAGCAGTTCAATTTTTACGTTCTGGCGGAAATCAGTACGATCAACCAGGAACTTCAGACCACGCCAGCCGGATTCAATACGCTGAAATTCCGGGTGATGCATGACCACATCCAACTGACGGCTGATCTGGCTGTCGAGTTCGGCGATATGATGATCGAGCAGGGTTTTGTCCAGACGTTCAACCGTCTGACCGGACAGCTTCAGGCGCTCAAGGAAGACCTGTACAGCGGCAGTGACACGCTGATCAGCGGTAACATCTGCCAGCGCAGACGTATCCTGAAAATCGTTCAGATCACCCAGTGAGGACACAGGCGTCAGGTTGATTTTATCAAACAGGGAAGCGTATACCGTACCGGCTTCAGGGCGATCCAGAACCGTTGTCTGGCTGGAAGAAGAGTTTTCAGTGTTGACTGACATGAGCATTATCTCGCATTAATCCATTAAGTGGAGGCAATTACGCCTTTGGCGCCAGGGCATTAAGTTCAGTGCGCAGTTCATTGCTCAGCGCAGGATCTTTTAGAATGGCTTCGAGCTCTTTACGGAAGGTGACGTTGTCGAGCAGATTGGATTTGAGGTCACGTAATAAGTTACGCATTGCCAGCATCGCGCGCAGTTGGGGGATCTGACGGGCAACCTGTTCTGGCTCAAAATCTTTCATTTCATTGAAATTGAGAGAGATATTTTCTTCGCTGCGATCACCTGTTAGCGTATTTTCCACAGTCAGGTTCAGTGAAGGGCTGAATTCAGCCAGTACGCTGTTAAAGTTATTCTTATTAATGTTAACTTTTTCGCGTTCAGATAACGGACGGTTCTCTTTTCCATTACTGTAATCACCCATTACCATCAATTTTAACGGTAATTCGACTTTCTTCTGTGCGCCGCCAGTGTGTAGATCAAGTTTTATGTTAACGCGCGCTTTCGGAATTTCATTCTGGAAGCTATTAGACATGCTTATCCCTTACTTATAGAGTGATAAACGCTGCCAATGATTCTTAAAATATGATATTGGCAACCCTGCCAAAACTACATCCTTTTCCGAGGAAAACGTCGGAATAATTCAGGGTCACAAGCGATTCAAAATATTTATGAGAAACATTTCGCAGTGTGTTTTGAATTTTTCTGAAAATAATATTGCAGGTAAATACCTGTGGTGACATTTTAGGTAAATATTACGCAGCATTGACATTTAAATGGTGTAACAAAACATTTCTATTGGTGCGGCGTGACACATTCGCTTATGTTCATTGATATATAGGAGTTTTATCCGAACTTTCAGCAGGCCTTATAGAATGCGGGTGTGACTTAAGTAAAATTTTATGAGGGTATGCAGATTCAAGTGAAAAGTGACAAAAAATAAATTAACTATTCTTTTAAATTGCTTCATTAAAACCATTCAACTTAACTCAGTATCGTATTTAATTCATAATCATTTCTCTATAAAAACAATAATAGTATTCACGGTGGTAATGTTTACAATTAATTTTCAAAAATAGTTCCATGAAAATTTTTTCATTTTTAGTGGGGTTAGTTGTATTAATAACGATAAGCAGGGGGGTAAGTATCCTGCATGAGGTCATATTCATATCTTTAATATAAGTGTTAGCAATAATTTTTTTGGGAAACACTCAGATTACTCACAGGTGTTTTGACTGCAGTAAACGTCTTTAAACATGTTCGGAAATTTCTCCTACGATCGATCATCGTGCCACAAATTGCAGATAGTGCGCTGGAAATATTAAACATTTGAACAGGAATGCCGATAAACAGATTCCCGCTTTATTTTGAGAATCTCCCGATGTCGCTTAAAAAGTCGTCTTTACTTGTTCTTGTTATTCTTTTCGCACTCTTTTTCACCAGTATGCTTTCGAATGTTTGGCTGCTCACCCGGAGTAATCATTCACTGGATGATGTGAACAAGGAAATCCGTGTGGTGCTTTCTATTATCGACCCAATTAACCACAGCCGAACCTCGCGTGTTCGCGTGATGGAATATATGAAAGAAATTGAAAATGGAGACGGTCAGCAGTCAAAATCTGCTCTGGACGGAGTCACTGAGGTCATCGGTAAAGCCGATGCGGCGTTTCAGACGTATCTTGATGTGCCGAAATTGCCTGGTGAAAGTGAACTGGCCGATGAATACCGCAATACGTACCAGGACTATCGCCAGAACGGTATCCAGCCCTTGATTGACGCTGCAAAGTCCGGTGATCAGGCAGCGTTCAAAACCCGGATCCCTGCGGTGGTGAAACTCGATCGTCAGTATGAAATCGTGTTGGATAAAGTGTTGGCCCTCCATGAACAGTACGCAAAAAATCTTAATAATGTTGCACAAAGTCATTTCAAATTTGGTATCGGTTTGACGGTCGGTTTTGGTTTGTTATTTCTGATCATCATTATCAGTGTTCTGGTGTTAATGAAGCGCTTTGTTCTGCTACCGCTGCTGAGTTCTCGCGATCACTGCCGTCAGATTGCTGAAGGTTATCTCGATACGCCAGTACCGGTGAAGGCCAAATCCCGCAGTGAGATTGAAGAGTTGATGCAGTCGATAGAACATATGCGTCAGTCGCTGACCAGAATTATAAGGCAGGTACGCGACACCAGCCATACCGTGGCGCATGCATCGCAGGAAATCTCCGCAGGTAATATTGATCTGGCTTCCCGCACTGAACAACAGGCCGCAGCGCTGACACAAACCGCCGCCAGCATGGAAGAACTTGGTGCGACGGTAAAACAAAATACCGAAAATGTCTCCCGGGCAAGCAGTCTGACACGTGAAGCTGTCCAAAACGCGCGCGCAGGCGAGAAAGTCGCTCAGGACGTGATTGGTACGATGGGGCGTATTAACAGCAGTTCGAAAAAAATCGAAGATATTACAGGTGTGATCAATAGTATCGCTTTTCAGACAAACATTCTGGCGCTCAATGCCGCTGTTGAAGCGGCACGCGCGGGTGAGCAGGGGCGTGGATTTGCAGTGGTGGCCAGTGAAGTGCGCAGTCTGGCGCAGCGCAGCGCCATGGCAGCAAAAGAAATCGAAAGTCTGATTTCTGAATCGGTGGCGAATATTCGCGAAGGGTCGGATGAGGTCTCACGCACCGGCGATTCCATTTCAGCGATCATTTCCTCTGTCACTCAGATTAATATATTAATGGAACATATCTCGATAGCCTCTGATGAACAAAGCCGCGGGATTAGCCAGATTGAACAGGCGGTGACAGAAATTGATGGCGTGACGCAACAAAACGCAGCGCTGGTTCAGGAATCGGCTGCCGCAGCGGCCTCGCTGGAAGAACAGGTTCTTCATCTGACCCGCTCAGTATCAGCGTTCAGACTGGCAACAGTGTAATCAGATCGTTGTAATGACATAGCTTATTGAAATAGATGCGGTGATTAGCCGCCTCTATTTTACTGAATAACGTTACCGGAACACCCCCACGGCTTCAACCAGACGGTCGGCCTGTTGCTTCAGACCTGAAGAAGCATTGGCACCTTCCTGAACCTGAATGGAATTTTGATGTGTGATGCGGTCCAGTTCTTCAATGGCTTTGGCAATATCCAGTAATCCCTGATTTTGTTCGCCAGTGGCGCATCGGATTTGCCCGATGAGTGACGTCACATTTCGCACCTGAGAGACGATGTCGGCCATCGTTTTCCCTGCCTGATCAACCTGCTTCGATCCCGACACTACCGTTTCCACACTGCTGTCGATCAGGCGTTTAATTTCGCTGGCTGCGCTGGCACTTCGTTGCGCCAGGCTGCGCACTTCTCCGGCAACCACGGCGAAGCCTTTGCCTTGTTCACCCGCGCGAGCCGCTTCAACTGCGGCATTGAGCGCCAGAATGTTCGTCTGGAAAGCGATGCCATCAATAACATTGGTGATGGTGGCAATTTGTCGTGAACTGCCGGTGATTTCCTGCATAGTGCCGACAACATCCTGCATAGCATTGCTGCCTTTTTCTGCCGCCGCACTTGCTATCAGTGAAAGTTTGTCGGCTTCGGCTGCCGTCTGTGTGTTGCTTTCAACTGTCGTGCTCATCTCATTCATTGCTGCAGCAGTTTGTCCAACGTTAGCGGCAGTTTGTTCAGTACGTTGACTCAGGGCTTCATTACCATTCGCCAGTGACTCACTGGCCGTGCGGACTTTGTGCGCCTGATCGTTGACATCATCCACCATCCAACGGCAAATCAATCCGAGCTGGCCAACAGATCGTAACGTCATACCAATTTCATCGACCCGCTCCATTGGCGTGATCGTATGACTCGCGCCGCTGGCAACACGCAAGGTCTGACTGCAAAGCTGTTCGACCGGGCGGGTAATCTGCCATTCCATCCAGAAATTCAGCAACAGAATGAAAAATGCATTGAGTGCCAATGCGGTATTCATCTGTATCACGGGCAGGGCAGTCAGCGCAGAAATGACGAGTGAGTTAAGGACGAGTAAAACCAGCAAACCGCTGCGGATCCGCCAGCGCACAGAAAGCGTTTTTAAAATAGAAAAACTGCGGGTAATGCCGGTACGGATCAACAACCCCCGATGCAAGCGGCGGTTGTTCAGTTCGCCGCGATTCATTTTGTCATAAAGCGCCTGGGTTGCATTAATCTCTGGAGTAGTCGGTTTGGTGCGGACAGAAAGGTAACCTTTGGTTTTACCGCCACGAATGATCGGTACGACGTTGGCACGTACCCAATAATGATCGCCATTGCTGCGGCGGTTTTTCACCAGTGCTGTCCAGGGGAAACCCTGTTGTAATGTAGCCCACATATCTTTGAATGCCGAAGGAGGCATATCGGGATGGCGCACAACATTGTGAGGCTGCCCGATAATATCTTCACTGGCAAAACCGCTAACTTCTATAAATGCATCGTTGGCGTAGGTAATACGGCTTTCGGCATCTGTCGTTGACATCAATGTTGCGTCGTCAGGGTATTGATATTCCCGTTGTGATATTGGCTGATTATTGCGCATAGTGACATTTCCATGGCCAGACTGCGGTTTAAGTGAGATTAAGGATCCTTAACTATTAACATTTCGGCATAAGCAAAATTTTCTTTAGGGAAGCATGACGTTATTTATGACGACAACCGTTATTAGGGCGAATGCATACGGGTGAAAACGTCGGTTTTTTCGCCAATCCATAACGTATAACGAAGATATGAGTAAAAAATATGCGTTATATCATTATGTCTGTTGCTTTTATGAACAACACACAACGGCTGGCTCACCATAAATCCCCTTCATAATCGCTCTATTTTTCGTTATTAATGATCTGTGTGACTCCAGACTTAATAGGTCTGGAGTCATAAACCTTTTGCCTAAGATCCTCAGGCTTGTTATAACTCCGGCCTGTGATTTTTGAGGTGAATTGGGCAGATGAGTAAGATCGGATCCGTAACAACAGTCGAAGGAGATTTTGCTGCCGGGAATGTTGGTCAGCATGTTTTGGCTTATCTGCAGAATGTGAAAATGACACCGCTTGCCAAACTGGATGATTTTGATGAGGAGGGCAATGCAACGGTCGGGCAGGTGATCAATATCTGGATCCGGCTTTCATTGATCCTGACACGACGCCGGCCAGAAATTGCTGTTTCATCCCTGATGAAACATGTGTTGCCAGTGATCGGCGAAGTGCCTCTGAATAAAATCACCCGTTTACGACTGAACCGTTTGTTTAATGTACTGCTGGCGGACGGGAAAGTTTCAGAAGCAAAACGGGTATTCGCGCTTTGTAAGCAATTTTTTGGCTGGGCAGAAACCCAGGGATATCTGGCACATTCGCCACTAAGTACCATGAAGCGCCGCGACGTCGGCGGTCGGAATACCCCGCCACGCGAACGAACGTTAACCGATGCTGAAATCTGGGTTTTCTGGCATAGCCTTGATTTATGGGATATTTCTGAACAATGTCGCTGGGCATTGCGGTTGTGCCTGCTGACTGCACGACGACCAGATGAAGTGGTGCGCGCCAGAAAAGATGAGTTTCATTTGCAGATCGGCATCTGGCGACAGGGTACGCGAAATAAATCGGCCCGTGATCACAGCCTGCCGCTGACGCCATTAATGATCACCTGCATCAATGCTCTTCTATCAGCCAGTCCGAAACACAGTCCCTGGCTGGTGCCTTCACCGCTCGATGCACAAAGACCGTTATCACGCGGTGCGGTGACACAGGTTATACGCCGCCTGCTACGCGCGGAACGGGGGCCGGGGATTGATGCTTTTACCACCCGCGATTTACGCCGTACGGCGCGTTCCAAGTTATCCTCCCTGAATGTGCCGAATGATGTTGCGCGCAAAATTATGAATCATTCGCTTGAAGGGATCGACCGTGTTTATGACACTCACGATTATCTGCCGCAGATGAAACAGGCGCTGGAAGCATTTTCTGACAATATTCAGGGCATCATTGATGCACCAGATTACTACGATTTACGTCATCATTTTGAGGGCGAATCTCTGCATGTTCGTGAAATTTCGCTGTTGTTTATGGAGAGATAGCGAGCATAGGCCCGATTTTAAGGTTATGTTAATGTCTGACGATTGAGAATATAAAGCCGGTAAAAACCAGACCGGGAATAAGCCAAAGATGTGACCTGCTACAATTGTGTATTGATTTGGCAACGCAAGAAGACAGAGGACTAATAATGCTTTCAACACAAAACAAGGCTATCGGGTTGCCAGAACCGACGCAGACCATTTTGCTAAGCACCGGAACAGCGGAAGAAAAACGTCAGGAAATTCGCGATTATTTCATTCAAACCTGGGAGCTGTACGAGAGCCTGTTTGATTGTCTCGCTGATGAAAGAGCCTATTTCAATAAGGCAATTTCGCTTCGCCACCCGCTGATTTTTTATTTCGGTCATACCGCCACTTTTTATATTAATAAGCTGATGGCTGCGGGGCTGATTCCTCAACGTGTTGATTCACACATCGAAGCGATGCTGGCGATCGGTGTGGATGAAATGAGCTGGGATGATCTCGACGATCAGAACTATAACTGGCCATCTGTTGTTAACTTGCGTCAATACCGCGACAAAGTACGTGAAGAAGTGCTCGGTATTATTGACACCATGGCGCTGAGTTTACCCATCGGATGGGACAGCCCTGCCTGGGTGATTCTGATGGGCATTGAACATGAGCGCATTCATCTGGAAACATCCAGTGTATTGATCCGTCAGTTGCCGGTGGAATGGGTTAAGCCACAATCTCACTGGCCGGTGTGTGGAATCGCCCGTCATGACCGCAACAGCGTACCTGATAACACTATGCTGGCGGTGAAAGGTGACATTGTCACGTTGGGTAAGCAGGATGATACCTACGGCTGGGATAACGAATACGGCACATCTCAACAGAAAATTCAGGCATTTAGTGCCAGTAAGATGCTGGTCAGTAACGCTGAATTTTATACTTTCATACAGGCGGACGGCTATCACGATGCCCAGTGGTGGGATGAGGAAGGGCTTGGCTGGCGGGATTTTGCGCGGGCTGAAATGCCCACTTTCTGGGTGGGTTCGCCCCGGGAACCTGAACGGCTGAAACTTCGCCTGATGACGGAAGAAGTGCCGATGCCATGGGACTGGCCTGCTGAAGTTAATCAACTGGAAGCGGCAGCATTCTGTCGCTGGAAAGCGGCGCAGACCGGTGAATCAGTACAGTTGCCGACTGAAGCTGAATGGATGATTCTGCGTAATCAGGTGCAGGGTGATCAGCCAGACTGGGAAACAGCACCGGGAAATATCAACCTCGCATGGTGGGCATCATCCTGTCCGGTTGATCATTTCGAACAAGGTGATTTTTATGATGTTGTGGGGAATGTCTGGCAATGGGCGTCTACGCCGATCAGTGGATTTGACGGCTTTCGTGTTCATCCTTTATATGATGATTTTTCGACGCCAACATTCGATGGTAAACATTCCATGATCAAAGGCGGAAGCTGGATTTCAACGGGCAATGAAGCGCTAAAATCTTCGCGTTATGCTTTTCGTCGCCACTTTTTCCAGCATGCCGGTTTCCGCTATGTGATTTCCAGCCATCAGGAAGTGGTGAAAGTGAATCCTTATGAAACTGACGGGCTGGTGGCGCAGTATCTTGATTTCCAGTACGGTCCGCGTCATTTCGACGTAACGAATTATGCAGTTCAACTGGTTGATATTGCAGTTGAAAATACAGTTAATCGTGGCAGGGCGCTGGATATCGGGTGTGCTACGGGACGTGCCAGTTTTGAACTTGCGCGTCATTTCGACTCTGTGGTTGGAATGGATTATTCCGCGCGATTTATTGATGTCGCTCTGGCTCTGGCACGCGGTGAAGCCTGTCGGTATGTAATCCCGGAGGAGGGCGAACTGGTGGATTATTGCCAGGCTTCGCTCGCTGATGTCAATATCTCAGCAGAGCAGACAGTGCGGGTGAATTTTGTGCAGGG
>NZ_JYDF01000091.1:0-43677 GCF_003263525.1 Rahnella sp. NRRL B-41462
ACGCTGCACGCGCTGAAAATTGACAGCACCCTGACCTATTTACAGACGGCGTTTAATTATACGAATTATCGCCAGCAGATCATCGATATGGCGGCTTTGTTCGGCGACGAGGTGATTTCGCATATTGAGTTCCTGCGTGACAATGACGGCAATATCACCGCCAGCGGTTTACAACTTGTGCGTTATTCCACCGAAGAAAGACTGAACGAAATAATGAAAATCTTCCGTGATAATGACGTGAAAATAAATAACCCGCATGTTTATCGCATTGAAGAGGGTAAACAGGGAGAAATTAAACCTGACGTCGTTTCGGTTAAAAAGTGTCTTGATCCCGACGGGTTACTTAACCCCGGCAAGCTCAGGGGCTGGGAGGTACGCGACACCCTGGAATTAGATAACAATCCCCTGTTATTGCGTGACTGAAAAAAAGCCCGCTTAATAAAATTTAAGCGGGCTTTTGGCTTTCAAACGGTCAGTTCAGATCAAAGCTCGAATCTGTCCAGATTCATCACTTTGGTCCAGGCGGCGACAAAGTCTTTCACGAACTTCTCTTGGGCGTCACTGCTGGCGTAAACCTCCGCGTTGGCACGTAATACGGCATTCGAGCCGAACACCAGATCGGCACGCGTGGCGGCGAATCTGACTTCTCCGCTGACGCGATCACGACCTTCAAAACGCTCACCGGAGCCATCAACAGGTTTCCATTCGGTACGCATATCCAGCAGGTTGACGAAGAAATCCGTGTTCAGCTCACCGGTTTTTTCCGAGAACACGCCCAGATTACTGCCGTCGTAGTTAGCCCCCAGCGCACGTAATCCGCCGACCAGCACCGTTAATTCCGGCACGGTCAGGGTCAGTTGCTGAGCCTTGTCGATCAGAAGATTTTCAGTCGATGTATTGGCCGTTTCGCCACGGTAGTTACGGAAACCATCCGCTTTAGGCTTAAGCAGTTCGAACGACTCAATATCCGTCTGATCCTGACGCGCATCCACCCGACCCGGCGTGAAAGGCACGTCGATGTCGATATGAGCCGCTTTCGCCGCCTTTTCAATACCAACCGAACCGGCTAAAACGATCACATCCGCCAGAGACACCTTCTGGAATGACTGCTGGATAGCTTCCAGAGCAGGCAGTGCGCGGGCTGCAATGGCATTCACTTCCCAGTCTCTTTGCGGACGCAGCGCCAGACGCGCACCGTTCGCACCGCCGCGTTTGTCACCGCCACGGAAGGTCGACGCCGACGCCCACGCCACCGAGACCAGTTCACTGACGCTCAGGCCGGAAGCGGCAATTTTCTCTTTCAGTTGCGCGATATCGGCAGCCGTCGGGTGATAGACCGGCACCGGCAACGGATCCTGCCAGATTAAGTCTTCCTTTGGCACTTCCGGTCCGATGTAACGGGCTTTCGGCCCCATATCGCGGTGGGTCAGTTTGTACCATGCACGGGCAAAAGCTTCGTTGAAGGCCTGCGGATCACCGTGGAAACGACGGGAAATTTTCTCGAATTCCGGATCAAAACGCAGCGTCAGATCGGTCACCAGCATGGTCGGTTTGCGTTTTTTTGAGGTATCGAACGGATCAGGAATAATGTCCGGCGCATCAGCGGCTTCAAACTGAATCGCCCCTGCCGGGCTGCGGGTCTGCACCCATTCATATTTGAACAGGTTTTCGAAGAAGTAATTGCTCCACTGCGTCGGGGTTTGCGACCAGATAACTTCCAGGCCGGAGGTGATGGCATCTGCGCCGACACCGGTTCCGTGACTGCTTTTCCAGCCCAGACCTTGTGATTCAATTGGTGCAGTTTCCGGGTCAACACCCACATTATCGGCCGGACCTGCGCCGTGTGTTTTACCCAGCGTGTGACCACCGGCAATCAACGCGACGATCTCTTCATCGTTCATGCCCATATTGCCGAACGTGGCACGAATGGCCGGAGCAGCCGACGCCGGATCACCACTGTGATTCGGCCCTTCCGGGTTGACGTAAATCAGCCCCATTTCCGTTGCGCCCAGCGGAGATTTGGCCAGCTCTTCAGGATGGCGGTGTTCCAGCCAGGTGGTTTCATCACCCCAGTTAATGTCCAGATCCGGTTCCCAGACGTCTTCACGCCCGGCACCAAAACCAAAGGTGCGGAAACCGGAGTTTTCCAGCGCGACGTTCCCCGCCAGAATATACAGATCGGCCCAGGAAATTTTCTGACCGTATTTTTGTTTCACCGGCCACAACAGACGGCGCGCTTTATCCAGACTGACGTTGTCCGGCCAGGAGTTTAACGGGGCGAAGCGCTGCTGGCCGCGACCGGAACCACCGCGTCCGTCGACGGAGCGATACGTCCCGGCGCTGTGCCATGCCAGACGAATGAACAGACCGATGTAGCTGCCCCAGTCCGCCGGCCACCAGGGCTGCGACGCAGTGAGCACCCCTTTGAGGTCGGCTTTCAGTGCGGAGTAATCTAATTTGGCAAATTCTTTACGATAATCAAAGGATTCGCCCAACGGGTTTGAGCGATTTGAGTGCTGATTCAGCAGGTCAACCCTGAGCTGGTTAGGCCACCAGTCACGGTTAGTTGTCCCGCCGCCAGAGGCTTTATTTGAGTTTCCTTCATGGAAAGGACATTTACCGGCACCGGCTTCTCTGTCTGCTTCAACAATTGGCTTTGCGTCGTTTGCTTCTTCATCAATAGAACTGCTCATGCTCACACTCCTGTTATGTAGTCTCATTGCTACTCTATACGCGGATTGAAACCAGTCACATCTGAATCACCCTATGTATTTGATAGATTTTGCCTTAGGACTTATACGCGCTTTTTGCGGGTTTTATCACCAAAATGCCACCCGCTCTGATTATAGAATAGCCCCTGACTGACAGAGGTTTCTCTGTCAGCGTCTCAAAATGCAAAAAGCCCGCCTGAGTTTCCTCATGCGGGCTTTGGGTTTCTGAAACTTTCTTCAGCGATTATTCACGCCAGCCCATTTCAGGGGCGACATATTTGAGAATTGACTCAATCACATGCACGTTATAATCGACGCCGAGCTGATTCGGAACGGTCAGCAATAAGGTGTCGGCTTCGGCGATCGCTTCATCCTGCTTCAGCAATTTGATCAACCTGTCCGGTGTCGCCGCATAGCTGCGGCCGAAAATCGCCCGGGTTTTCTCATCGAGGAAGCCAACTTTGTCGCCATCATCGCCGCTGCCGCCAAAATACGCGCGGTCGCGGTCATCCATCAGGGCGAAAATACTGCGGCTGACGGACACACGCGGTGTACGCTCATGCCCCGCCTCAGCCCAGGCCTGACGGTAAGCGCGAATTTGCTGCGCCTGCTGAATATGGAACGCCTCGCCGGTTTCATCATCTTTCAGCGTGGAGCTTTGCAGGTTCATGCCCAGTTTCGCCGCCCAGACGGCGGTAGCATTCGAGCCCGCGCCCCACCAGATACGTTCACGCAGCCCGGCAGAATAGGGTTCAGGGCGTAACAAACCCGGCGGATTCGCAAACATCGGTTGCGGATTAGGTTTCGCAAAACCTTCGCCGCGCAGGACATCAAGCAGTTTCTCTGTATGACGGCGCGCCATATCGGCTTCCGTTTCGCCTTCTTCCGGCTGATAACCAAAATAGCGCCAGCCGTCGATGACCTGCTCAGGCGAACCACGGCTGATACCGAGCTGTAAACGCCCCCCTGAAATCAGATCCGCAGCGCTGGCGCTTTCCGCCATATACAACGGATTTTCATAGCGCATATCGATAACGCCGGTACCGATCTCAATCTTGCGGGTTTTCGCGCCGATGGCTGCCAGCAAAGGGAAAGGCGACGCAAGCTGGCGCGCAAAATGATGCACCCGAAAATAAGCACCATCGGCCCCCAGTTCTTCGGCTGCGACAGCCAGATCGATAGATTGCAATAAGGCATCAGCCGCCGAGCGCGTGCCCGACTGGGGGGATGGCGTCCAGTGCCCGAATGATAAAAATCCAATCTTTTTCATAGCGTCTTCATCCTCATAATCCGTAAACCGGTGCCCTGTCTCTGTCATGCGGAACAGGGCTTAGTGATGGGTTTACTTTACGCGACTCAGGATGAGAATAAATATCATTTGTTTAACATACTGATTCAGTTTATTTGATTAACAACGGGGAATTTTGCGGGTTCTGGCAGCAGATGCCTCGCCACGGCGCATTGAAGGTCATCGTCCGCGGGCCGTATCAGGCTTATTTTCTTTCACTAAAATAGAGCGCAGGCGTGCAGCCGACAGACTTCTTAAACATGGTGATGAAAGCATTGACTGACTCATAGCCTAATTCATTCGCCACATTTTGTACGGACTGGCCGCTGGCAAGCCCCCGTAGCGCAATAATCAAATGCAGTTGCTGACGCCAGCGTCCGAATGAAAGTCCTGTTTCGCGCACCATAAGTCGTGCAAGGGAACGTTCACTTAATGCCAGGCGTTTTGCCCACTCACGCAATGTACTGCGGTCTTGCGGATGGCTGACCAGCGCATCGGCCATCTCTCGTATTTTGGGATTTTCTGAGACCGGCAAATTAAAATTCTGCTGCGGCATATTCACCAGTTCATCAAGCGTGACCCGTGCCAGCCGTGCCGCATGGCTGTCCGGCGGGTAATGCGCATCTTCCCCGACCAGACGACTAATCAGTTCGCGAATAAGGGGAGAAACAGCAAATGTGCAGCATTGTTCTGGTAGTGCGGCGGCTCCCGGCTCAACAAATAAATAGCTGAGATGCGCATTCCAGGTGGCTCTCGCACTATGGGGAGTTCCTCCGGGGATCCATACGCCGCAGTGAGGCGGCACAATCCATATGTCATTCTCAGCCCGACAGGTTACCGCACCATAAAGGGCAAGGATGAACTGTCCCTTTCGATGGGTGTGAACGGGGACTTCCGCTTCGTACTCGGTGAAATCAATGTGGCGCGCCACAGCCGCACAACCGGTGGAGTCGGGATCAAAAAGTGAAATAACGTCGCGGGAAAGTGTCATATTGGCCGGATTCAGGTATTTTTTGGCAGTATAGAGTATTTCCACCCCTGAGTAATCTGGCAATAATTGCCGGTATGCGCAAATGACTCTTTTGCCACCACCGCTTGCCAGGGGCCATTACTCTCATGTTCAACTCTTTACGCAGGGCATTCCCCTCCTCCTTGCTTCTTAACGATGCGAATGCGTTGTTATATTCAGCCAAGACGTTTACCGCTGCCATGCTGGCCTATTACATCGCTTTGTCTGTCGGTCTGGACAGGCCTTCCTGGTCAATTATTACTGTCTATATCGTTTCGCAGACATCCGTCGGAGCCTCACTGAGTCGAAGCGTTTATCGCCTGACGGGCACGATAACAGGCGCGGCGATGACGGTGGTGATTGTGCCCAATTTTGTCAACACACCGATAATTTGCAGTCTGGTACTGACCGGCTGGATAACACTTTGCCTGTATTTTTCGCAGCTTGACCGTACCCCCCGCGCCTATGCTTTTGTTCTGGCGGGCTACACGGCAAGTCTTATTGGTTTTCCTGCGGTGTTCGAACCCGGCGCAATTTTTGACATCGCCATCACCCGGGTACAGGAGATCATGATCGGGATCCTGTGCGCCAGCTTTATCCACCGCTATGTCATACCCAAACGCATTACGGGTCTTTTCAACAGCAAGCTCGCGGTAACACAGCGTGATGCCCGCCGGATGGTGATTGACACGTTAAAAAGAGTAGCCGGCGAGAAAGAAAAGCAGCTTCAGCTTGCGCTGACGTTACAGTCCCTTGACGGGTTTGGTCATCATCTGCCCTATGACTTCGCGATATCAAAATCATCACGTAAAGCACGTCAGTTAATACATGACAGATTGTCGCGGCTTTTGGTTGTGAGTAACCAGTTACATGATTATCTGCACGAATTAAACCTCTTACCGGACAGCATTGCGACGCTGGTCAGTGAGGTCACAGACTGGCTCGCCTGTGAGGATTCAACCGCGCGTAAGGCCGGTGCTGAAAGGCTTCGGCGACGTTGTGTGGCGTTGCAACACCGGTCATCCGCTGACGAATTAAATTTTAAAGAAGCGCTGCGCGTTAATTTTGTCAAACGGCTGGAAGAGACAATCATGCTTTTGCAGCAATGCGAACAGCTTTCTCATGCCCTCCTTTTGGCCAAACCTGAGCATATGATTGATGGAGCCGAAGAGGCAAAAGGTTACGTTTATCACCGGGATCATTTTACGGCTGCGCGTGCTGCGCTGGGGGCGTTTGCCATCATCTTCAGTGGCTGTCTGCTGTGGATTTACTCCGCGTGGCCCGATGGCGCCACAGCGGTATCGATTCTCGGCGTCTGCTGCACATTATTTGGCAGTTTCGACACGCCGGTTCCTCATATCGTTAAATATATTGCAGGCTCCGTCTATGGCGTGATTATCAGCCTGATTTATAGCTTCATCCTTCTTCCCCAGGTGACCGAATTTAGTGTGCTGGTTGCGGTACTTGCGCCTGCTTATTTGCTGGCCGGATCTCTGCAGGCCAGACCGCCCACCACGTTCATGGCTATGGGCATCACGCTGACACTGCCCATCTTGTCTGAATTAGGCGCGCGCTACAGTGGTGACTTTGCCACTGCCATCAACACGGCGGTCGCGTTATTTGCCGCAACCGGCTATGCCGTGGTCAGTATGGGTTTATTACAGACCGTACAGGCGGATTCTGCTATCCGTCGTCTGCTGCACCGATGTCGCCGTGACATCAGATATCGCGCAAAGGGTCTCTCATCCATGAATGATGTGGCCTGGGTGAATCTGATGATAGATCGAACTGCCCTGATCCTGCCCCGGCTCCCGCGCAGTAACCAGACGGCGGACTCGGTGCTTAATAGCCTGCTGCATTATTTAAATATTGGACTTGCAGTGACTTATTTAAAACGCTCACTGAATAAGCTGGAGGGAGAAACCGCATTACAGGTAAATACACTTCTCAACCTGCTGGCCCGCGGTGCGCAGCCCGGTGAATTACAGAAACGTATTAGCCTGATACTCGCCATTAACCCGCCGGTTTCACATCAACAACCGCACGCTCTTATTGAGCATATTATTGATCTGCACTGTGCGTTAAAAAACTGTGCATTAAAAGAGAGGGATAAGGAACAGTCACATGATTACTGACATTAATATCGGTGGCGTCTTTTTGCCTGGCTTATTAGTCATGGCTTTGATGGCATTTTCCGGCACGATTTTAATCACACCCTTTTTATCTTTTAGCAGATTCTATCGGCGTTTACCCTGCCGGCCGCTCATTGATTTCACGACTTTTATTATTATCTTTGCCTTGTTAATGCAGGGGCTGGACGCGTCAGGATTATCAGTATGAAACCATTTTTTTCGCTGTTAGGCCGCTATATATTTACACTAAGCGCCGTCATGGTGGCAGCCATTATTGCCTTCATGCTGTGGAAACATTATGCACAGACGCCCTGGACGCGTGACGGTCGGGTACGGGCAGATGTGGTGCAAATCACGCCAGATGTTTCCGGGCCGGTAAACCGCGTTGCCGTGATGGATAACCAATGGGTTAATCGCGGAGATATTCTTTATTCAATCGATCCGCAATGGTTGAAACTGGCGGTGCTCAGCGCTCAGGCTGAGGTTGATGCGAAGCGAAATGAAATGCAAATGCGTCAGGATGCTGCCAGACGTCGCAGTCAGATTAGCGGAGTAATCTCTAAAGAAGATATACAAAATACCAGCAGTGCGGCGGGCGTTGCGGCGGCGGAATATCAGGGGGCGCTGGCCGCGCTGGAACTGGCAAAACTCAATCTTTCCCGCGCGATAATTCATTCTCCGGCAGACGGCTATGTCACGCATCTGAGACTGCGTCCCGGCGATTATGCCAACGCGGGGGAGACAAAAGTTGCCATTATTGATGCCAGCAGTTTCTGGGTAGTGGGTTATTTTGAGGAAACGAAAATGCAGCGTATTCATGTCGGTAGCACGGCAAAAATCGTGCTGATGGGATATGCACCAGCGCTGACAGGCCACGTAGAAAGCATTGGTCGCGGGATAGATGATAGCAATGACGCACCCGGTAGCCAGGGCCTGCCGGATGTAGAGTCCACGTTTAGCTGGGTGCGACTCGCTCAGCGTATTCCGGTACGCATCCATATTGATCATCTGCCCAACGGGGTCGAATTAGTGGCGGGCATGACTGCCAGCATCGCCATTAACGCGTCAAAGAGCGCGGACACTAAAGCAGGATATGCGGATTTTTTGTCATCTGACCGGTGAATGCCTGAATAACCTATTCGTCAGAAAAGCCGCCGCAGGATGGCATTTATCCTGCGGCGGGCATAACGCATAACCTCTCTTACCGGTGCAGGCGCAGCATACTTGAGACAGAAGATAGCGCAGAGATAAGACAGGCCAGCCCGAAGACATAGACGGCGAACTGTGCCCCCGCCTGCCCCGTCAGTCCGTTCAACAGTGCAATAACCATCGCGACCAGCGCCGCACCAATGGATTGCCCTGCTGTCCTGGCGGTTGACAATACCCCCGAGGCCGTGACCGTTCGGTTCGGTGCCACATTCGAGAACATCTCTTTATTATTCGGCGGCAGGAACAGTCCATAGCCAATCCCGCAAACCGCCACGCGCCAGAGAAAATCATTCACCGTCGCCGCTTGCGGCAACAGAGCCAGAGATCCTAAACCCAGAGAGAAAATCACCACGCCGGCTGTCGATATCTGGGTAGGATTTAAACGATTGGACAGCCTGCCCGCCACCGGAGCGCAGATTGCAACGGCAACCGGCCACGGTGTAAAGATGAACGCCGATTCCAGCACCGAATAGTGATAGGCATGCTGCAGTACAAAGGGCAACCCCACCAGCGCCATCCCCTGTGCCACAAACATTGAGACAGAAGAGATCACCGCAAAGGTATACCGCCTTGAACGGAATATATCGAGCGGCAACAACGGGCTTTTTGAGCGCGTCTGCACGCTGACAAAGATGGCCAGCAGCAGCACCGAGGCGACGCCGCAAAGCATGAGTATGCGGCTATCCCAGCGCCCGATCTGATCCACAGCGATGACCATCAGCCCTAAAGCGACGGCTGAGGTCACCGCACCTCCCCAGTCGAAGCCTTTTTCCTTCTCAGTATCGACGCCCAGGGAGATCAGGGAGAAGACAATGGCAAGTGCACCCAGCGGGAGATTGATATAGAACAACCATGGCCAGTCCAGATAAGAGATGATCAGGCCGCCTAACGCCGGGCCGATGGCCGTCCCCACCGCAAAAGCCAGCGCGTTCAGCCCTAAAATGGTGCCCAACGTATGCGGCGGAAAGATAACCCTGTACAGACCCAGCCCGACGCTGATCATGACCGCATAGCTCACCCCCTGAAGTATACGCATGGCAACCAGCATGCCGAAGGTCGGGGAGAGGCTACAACCCAGCGATGCCAGCGTAAACAGCACCATGCCAGCGGTGTAGAAGCGCCGCTCCCCTATCCTCGAACCCAGCGATGCACAGATCAACATCGTTGCAGCGCTGGCAACCTGATAGGCGTTGGTCACCCAGATGACAGAGGCAGAATCTACCCGTAAAGCCTCCGCAATAGAGGGCAAGGAAATATTGACGATGGAACTGTCCAGCGCCGCCATAACCACGCCAATCAAAATGGCGGCAGCCGCCAGATAGCGCCTTGGCGCCTCAAATCCTTGTTCTAAGGGACTACTGCTTACCAGCGACATATCCTTATCATCCTATATTGAATTGAAATTACGCACAGAGGCTTTCAGCCTCAGCAACCGGTCCTTCTAGGTAGGCCAGCAGGCCCAGCATCAGCACTTCTTCCGGGCTGGCAACAACGGGAGAGCGCGGCGCTTTCCAGGGCTGTTTACTGCCGTTGATGCGGATACTCCTCAGGAAACAGTAGGTGGTGAGGACATAGAACCGGTTGCGCATACTTTCCCCCATCAGCGGCAGCAGGCCGGAAATACCGCCTAACTCAGGGATCTCGCTAAGAATGCTGCCGTAGTCCGGTTTCGCCAGCACGAACATCAGTGCATCCGCCATCGGGACCATTTTGACTGCATCCTTTACCTCTGCCGCAAGCTCATGCCAGAACGAAAAAGCAAACCGCGAGAAGCCGAAAAGCGGATCCAGCCCGCGTACGGAAAAGTCAGGGTCAATGAAACGTGTCTGAGCATGCTCCTCGTTATAGAGCACATTGCCGAAGTGAAAATTGAAATGGGCTTTTTCTACCGATCTGAACTCTTCAGTCCGGGCCAGCTCCAGCGCTCTTTCATAGACTTCCCGGGCCGTGGTACTGAAACGCACCCCGTTAAGCAGAATAGGTTTATCAAACAGCTCATGAGCGAAGCGCGTGCCTTCCCACTCTTCCTGTAATCTGGCGGGCATCTCGTGGGTTATTGCCGACGAGGTTTCTGATTCCAGGCTGATCGCTTTCTGTACATTTTCCAGTGCGTTTCTGACGATCATCCTGCGCTCAGCCAGCGACCGTTGTTCGTCAAAGACGATCCTGGACAGCGGAAGGGAATCCATCTTCTCGAGAATATAAAATTGCCGCCCGGCTGCCAGCCCGTCGTGCAAGACCGGCACCATCAGTTCCGGATAAATATCGTGCAATGCCCGGATCTGATCGACTTCGGCTTTCAGTTTGCCATTGAACATTTCGGACATGGCCGTCTTCACAACGAAGCCTGAACTCAAAAAATCTACAGTATGTGAGCTTGTCATTTTTCAATCCCCTGGAAAGTTGCCACTGGCAGGCCAAGCGCGAGGCTGCGCGCTACAGCACGTACCACAGCGCTGTAGCCGACGGTGTTGTTAACAAACGACTGGATGACGACCTCACTCAAATTCTGACTGGCCAGATAGGCTGGCCGGAGAATGAGCAAGTGATTCTGATCGGAAAGAATGGTTGAACACCGGCGCTCGAAGGCATATGCACGGCTTCCTAACGGTGACCGCGATGCTTTCACAACATGAGGATGCGTCCCGCTCACCCGCTCAATCGCCGCCTCAATGAGACCGGTGGTTAACGCACCGCCATCCTTAACGATGAAACGGTTAATCTGATAGCCGGGTGCATGCACAGGCGCGCGTAATGAGACGGTATTCACTAACGGTGCCCAGGGCATCACCTTGTCCTGACTCATGGCAATTTGTGAGAAGCTCGGACGGAGATTGTCGCGCGCATCCTGCAGGCGTCCCTCGAATGATCGGGTGCCGAGTACACCGTTAGGCGTATCCGGATGCACGATATCGGTTTCAACCGACACAATATGCGAGGCATTGCATTGGATAGCCCTGAGCGCCTCGGTGAGTACGCGCAATGAGGCATGCATACCATTGGTCTGGCAGGAGCCGAGGCAATACATGCCCGAACCGACCACCTGGCGTTGTATCGTGTCGATATCATCGCGGGTCAGATCTTCCAGACAGCCATAGATACTCGGCAGTTCGTTGGCCTCTGCAACGCCCAGCACCACGTCCGCGAGTTCTTGCATGTTGCGGGCGACAGGGCTGTTTTTGTCCATATCCAGCTTGCTGGTTGCGATAAAGCCAATGTCGAAGCGACCTGTCTGCGGAGGAAGATCTTTGGCAAGATCACCAAAGAAAAAGTGAACCTCACGACCGTCGATCCGCAGGGTGTCATGATCGATAATGTCGATGTGAGACTGGATGCCGGGATGCGCCATCGCCAGACGGGCCACAATGCCATCTATCGGACGCAGTTCAGGATAATGTTTATCTAAAGAAGGAGGATTCGTGACGACGGTTTGAATAACAAAACCATCCTTCGCCGGATCATTCTGAATCAGCAAATTCGCGCCGATCTCCGCTCCGCAACCCACTAATATGGCTTTTTTCACTTCATCACCTCGCGCTAAATGAATATAGGTAAGTGTGTTAAATGCGGCCTAGTCCCAGGAGAACATTTTCAGCAGATCAGTGACGGACATGGCATCAAGCTTCGATTCCGAAATCAGGGTTTCGGCCAGAATATGGGCGCGGTCACGCAGCGGGCTGTCTGAAAGATTCAGATGGAATTTCGTCAGCAGCGCCCCGAAACACTCTTCACGGCGACGAACATGGCCGAGCGGATATTCAATGGTTTCAGAGATCTCTTCAGTCATGCCATGACACTTCAGATAGAGCGCATTGGGAATGGCGCGCTTATCAGGGTCGTAGTAGCTCTCTGTAAAGGAAGGGCGTTCAGTGCAGGTGATTTTCAATCGCAGTGCATCCAGTTGAGGATCGCTGGCGAGCGGTTCGTGGAAATCTTTAATCGTCAGATTTCCGGTTTGCAGCCCCACGGCAACCATGTACTGGAGACAGTGATCGCGATCGGCGGAGTTATTCAGCGGTCCTGATTTATCAATAATCTGAATCGCCGGTCGGGTTGTTTCTACCCGCACATACTCGATGCTCTCAGGCGTAAACCCGGCTGCCAGTATCCGTTCCCGAAGGTTAATGGCCGCTTCTACAGCAGTCTGGGCGTGGTACTCAGCGGGATTGGGAACCTTGAACAAGATGTTCTTAATGACAAAATCTGACAGGTTGCGCGACAGATTGAAGGGTTTGCCCCGCAAAACAGCATCATTGAATCCCCACCGGCTGACCGTCAGCGCGCTGGGATAACCCATTTCACCGGTTTGCGCGAACAGCGCCAGTTGCAGGCCACGCGCCGTGGCGTCTCCGGCGGCCCATGACTTACGGGTACCGGCATTTGGCGCATGCCGGTAGGTTCGGAGAGAGTGACCGTCGATAATAGCGTTGGACAGTGCACTCAGTGCCTGGTCTTTTGACAAGCCGAGGAGTTGAGCCGAGGCGATGGCAGAAGCCACTTTCACCAACACCACATGGTCAATCCCCAGCGCATTAAAACAGTTCGACAGACACAGCACGCCGTGGATCTCATAAGCACGAATCATCGTATTCAGGACGGCTGTCATATCAGCGGGCGGCTGATTACCGTCAGTCAGGCTATGCCAGGTTGCGGCAGCCAGGATGGCCCCCAGATTATCGGACGGGTGCCCCCACTCCTGCGCAAGCCAGGTGTCATTGAACTCCAGCCAGCGGATCATCGAACCGATATGAAAGGCCGCCTCGATCGGTCCCAGTCTGAGTCCGGTACCGACAACCGGGACACCCGCCTGGCTCTTGCTGAACTGAGCGCTGCCCATTAGTTTCAGACAGTCGTGATCGGCAGAGGCGGCAATTGCGCAACCTATCGAATCCAGCAGACAATAACGCGCCAGGCGTAAAGTCTCATTATCAAAGGTTGTCCGCTCATAGGCGTAGTCAACCAGCTCAACCATTACCTCATCAAACTCTGCATGCGCCATATTTCACCCCATAAACAAAAATGAATTGTCGAAATACACGTAATTGAGATCCGGTAATATATATATCCAGATAATAGAAATAGACAACGCGTTGATTTATATGAGAATACTCTCCATCACTCATAAAATCGTAATGGGCATGGCAATAAAAGACCAGCGAATAAAATCGAGGCATTCATCGAAAGTATTGATGCCCTGACAAAATGCCTGTTGAGGAGGACGGAAAGTTCAGGGAAATGAGCATGAGTTACAGAGCGTGAAAATAAGCACAGTCTGTTGTTGAAATTCGTAATTCAGAATTAATGTCTGCCGGAAAGGTAATAATAATGACACGCACCCTGATGTGGCCACGCAGTGCCCGCAGTGGTAGCCCGGAGCGGAGATTTTAAAACATAGTGACAAACTCACTAATACAGAATATAAATAATTGTTGTGACGGTGAACTAATTTTTAGCATGAGGTCTCAAATGAAGCTAAGTGAACTTCTTGCGTTCGTGACAGTCGTGGAGACAGGGAACATAACCCAGGCAGCCGAGCGTCTGAATCGCGTGCAATCGAGTATTTCCCACCGAATCAGGAGCCTGGAGGATAATCTGGATGTCACCCTGTTAGATCGAAAAACCGATGGGTGCTCACTGACTGCGCAAGGCCAGATACTTTATGACTACGCACTTAAAATATTGAATCTTGCGGATGATTGTAAAAACAACATTTCCCACTCCAAAAATAGCCAGCTGAATATGCGTATTGGCATAATCGAATGTCTACCCCCCTATATTGTCAGTTCACTGATCGATTTAGGTCATGATTTGGGCTGGAATATCGATATTTCGATTGGGAACACCATAAGCTTGCTTAATGCCTTCGACCAAAACGAATTTGATGCGGTAATAATCGGTGCAGGTTTTTCAAACACGCAACATGCGCGCTCCATATTACTCTCCAGCGAACTGGTTATTATTACAGAGAAAAATTACCCCACCATTAAAGACATTTCCAGTCTGGATGGCGAAGTTTTTTTACTCAGCAGCAAAAAATGTGCAACCACTACCCGCAATTATAATGTTCTTTTTAATGAAGGGCATATCACGCCTAAGCGGGTGGTAGAATGTGGTTCCTATCCCGTACTGTTCTCCAGCATCGCTGCCGGCAAAGGCGTGTCGTTAGTTTTACGTTGTTCTATCAGCGGCGAGGTACAAAATAAGATAAAAATTCATGAACTCAGTGGCCAGTTCAATGACTTCAAAATAGAGCTTGTTTATCGTACAGATTCACCTTATCTGGATAGCACTAAATTCAGAGGCATAATGACCTCACTTTTTCAGGATCCCCGGCTGCACAATATCGGTTATTAGGGCATTCGTAACCAACACGTACACTCCCCATGTTAGTGAAATTCCCTCATCTCAAATACAAATGGGAGAGCATACATCTGCCGTATGCCCTCCCATCCCATAAGCCTGCCCTCCCCCGTTCGTCGTATTCTGACGACAAGATGATCAATACTCCGTTATCCGTTATGAAGGTTTACGCAGAGCCACTAAGGCTTTCGCTCTGCACTTCTCCAGTATTAATTTCATCACGGGCACTTCAAAGTACTTATATAAAAAAGAGGCAAATGAGACGGATAAAACCAACGCGACGGCGATAAGCGCAATTCCCTCCGGTAAGCTAAACTTTCTTCCTGCCGTAAGATTCAAAAAATAAAAGAGCACTAAGAAATGAACCATATAGAAGGAATAGGATATTTCTCCTAACCACACCGATGTTTTACTGTTTAACAGAGTGTTTCGGTATTTTAAATCATCACCCGCAATCGAAACGATTAATAAACACACCGGGATGATGAAAACCACGCTCATACTGAACTGGTAAGGGATATACATGGAACCGATGTAAGTTGCTGCAAGCAGGGTAAACGACGCCGTTTTCGTCAGCACGAGCATTCGTCCGTTCATCAGCAGCCGGGCTGCAAACATACCGGCAAGGAATTCAAATATGCGTGATGGGGGAAAAATATACGAAACCCAAAAGTGTTGCTGCGAGATCGGAAACGCCCCCATCATCTTGTCCGGCTCAACCCAGAGGTAAATATATGTTTGAACCAATAAGGATGCCGCCGTTACTATTATTAATCCGGCTAAATCGAATTTTTCAGGTATTGTCTTCATTACTCTGAAAAGAAAGGGGAAAGAAAGATAAAACATCGCTTCTATACAAAGAGACCAACTGGGTCTGTTACCGACGAAAAAATAGTGAACATCATCAACCCAGGTATTCAATAACAGAAGGTTTGATGACCAAAGTTTATATTGATAGATACTCATGGCACCAATAATGAATGCTATAGCCCAGGTCAGACAATGCGTAGGGTAAATCTTTGCAAAACGTCGCAGGTAAAAATCTCCCACGGTGTCATTATCTCTCGCAGACCACACCATAATGAATCCACTGAGTATGAAGAAATATGAAACGCCGAGCCAGCCCGCTTTACCCACAATAACGGTGAAAATGTGCTGTATGGTTGGATCTGAAAAGGGAGCGAGATCGCTGGGTAGCGATGAATGAAATAAAAAAACTAATAAAGCCGCCCAGAATCTGCTGCCGGTAAGCGATGGAAGTTTGGTCTGCGGGGGTAATTTCCCGGTTGTTATTGGCTGACTCCCCTCCATTTCAATGGCGTCAGCATGAATAGCATCAATACTTATTTCTCTGTTTATTGCAGGATTCATGGTGTTCCCCCTGAGGATAGTATTTTATACCGGAAGATTTATTCAGTAGCATAGCGACAATGTTACACAGCAAAAATAAATAGCGGCAAAGCAACTTAAGCAGAGCCTGACCGGTTACCAATAATTAACCGTTGCGTTGCCGGTCAGGAAATAAAGTATTTTCAGAGCAGAACGTTCTGATGAAAGTTTTAACTAGTGGATATCGACGGTCACGTATCCGGATTTACGTTTTTCAATATAACCAAATCCTTGTTCGCCAAAATGCATACCACCGACAAGAACGCTGTCCGAGCTCACGCTTTCAAGTATGCGGGAACGTGTCTCTGCCGCCATTTGAGGATCATAGTCAAAGGCAATGGCAACATCCGGTTTTAGCAGTTGAATATGAGGAAAATGAACAATATCACCCCAAATCAACAGGCTATCTCTGTTACCCTCAATCCGGTAACCTGTATGACCCGGCGTGTGACCTTTCAGCGGGATCGCAAAAACACCAGGAAATACCTCGCCTTTATCGATGAGACGAAGATTTTTCTGATACTTTTTGAATATACTTCGCGCCAGCAGGAAATTGCCTTTTACGCGGTCACTGACGGCAGCGAAATTTTCATCATCTTGCAGATAATTAAATTCATCGCTGTTTATGATCAATTCGGCATTAGCAAATACAGCCTCACCTTCTGCGTTTAACAATCCGCCAATATGATCAGGATGGGCATGTGTGAGTAATACCGCGTCAATATTGCCAGGTTGTATCCCCAGCAGATCCAGATTAGCAACCAGTTTGCCGCCCCAGCCCTTAACGCCTCCTGCCCCGCTATCGATAAGAATATTTTTACCCTTCTGGCGGACTAAAAAAGTATTAATATGCACCGCATTGAGTTCACTGACTTGTGCACTGCGCTGAATTTCCTTGCACTCGTCCTCATCCACATTTGAAAGCATTCCGAAGTCGACATGCAGATATCCATCACTTACCGCAGTAACCGATATATCGCCGAGATCTCTTGTTGGAAAATTAACATTCATAATCCGTTCCTTAGTTCTTTGCATAAATATTACCCGCTTCAAAAGAGAAACAGCGAATTCTCGCTATGACTCCTGTCTTCTCCTTAATTAATAAATCAACCTGATGCATGAATTCATCCAACACCGACAGGGTTCGGAAAACTTCCTGGCGTAGTCTTGCTTCGAAATAGACCGGTGTGCCAAAACCTATCTCTGCGGTGAGGTAGCTGATGTGAATATTATTTTCTTTCGCTTTCAGGATCTCTATGGCGAGACGGGCTAAAGCCGTTGAAAATTCCGCAAAGGCCTCTGCATCTAACCGGTGGCTTGCAGCGGTATAGAGAGTAATACTGGGCATCTTCGACTCCTTCGAATGGATATTTACGCCGCCAGGTTATTTTATACGGCTCTGACAGACACTAATCGCATGCTTTTTATGACATCGGGATTGACCACCGTGCCAATGTCCGAAGCCCCCCGGCGGAGTTGGTCAATTAACTCGATGCCACTCGTTACTTTCCCAAAAGCAGTGTAATTCTGGTCTAAAAAACCTGCCCTCGCGGAGGTGATGAAAAACTGATGACGGGCGCTGTGTGGATGCCGTGATCTGGCCATGCCGACGGTACCGCGTTCAAAAGGCAATCGGTTAAACTCTGCGGCCAGCGCCGGTAATTTCGTATAATCCAGCCCTGTATCTTTTATCGGGTCACCCGTTTGTGCCATAAAGCCTTCTATGACCCGGTTAAACGGCATGCCATCATAAAATTTGGCCTGTACCAGCGATTTTATGCGTTCAACATGCCCGGGGGCCAAATCGGGAAATAAGCGGATGCTCACGGTTCCACTCTCCAGTTGCATCTCGATAATATCTCTCTGAGCCATTACCCCTTTGAAGGCAACCGGAAGCATTGCAACACCCGCGCACAAGCCCAGGCTTCCACCAATAAATAACCGACGATTCATAGAATTTACTCCGTTCGCGCATCAGACTTTTCATCGTCTGCCATGCCAGATTTGCTCATTAACAGCGCCCGTACGTCCTTACAGGCGCTGACTGCCTGCGCTGATTGTTAATGCGTATTCTTGTTATCAATGAACGAGATGATTTCATCAGTGAGCGCTTCGGGTTGCTCATAATTCGGTAAATGGGCGGCGCCGGGTAGGGTATGCAATTGGGCATTGCGCTTGTCGGCCAGACGTTGCGCGTAGTCCGGAGGCGTAAGTTGATCCTCACTTCCTCTGACCACCACAGCCCTTACCCCCGGAATATTCATATCGGTCAGATCGGTGTCGGCGATGGCATAAGAGCAACCCGCGAAGGCTTCAACCGAAGTGCGGCGCAACATCTGTTTCATACCCTCCGCGTAGGGCGAGTCGATAAATTTCGGTGTGACCCATTTGCTCAGAATCCCCATTTCGAGATGCTCAACACCGTGGTGAAATACATCTTCAGCCCGGGCGCGCCAGAGCGAAGGCGGAGCGGCATTCACCAGTGCAGTATCAACAATGATCATTCCCTGAACTCGTTTGGGGATCTTGAACCCAATCCATTGCGCTATTGTTCCGCCGATTGAGACCCCGGCAACATAAAACTCATTGATGTGAAGATGATCCAGCGCCGCCACCACATCGTCGGCCAAATCTGACATTGAAAACTGCAGGGAATCGACTGCGCTTAATCCATGCCCACGGATGTCCAGGCGAATAACACGATAACGCTCACTCAGACGCGGCATTTGCAAATCCCAAAGGTGCAAATCCGTCCCCAAAGAATGAAGAAGTACCAATGTCGTTGCATTTTCAGAACCCTGCACATCGACGTGCTGAGTTAATTTAAGTGGCCGGATAAACATTTAATACTCCATATTCTTTTTGCTTCTGTTTCGTCGGCTCTCCGTCACGCATTACCTGATCCGACGTCTCGTCCTGCTTATAGAACCATGAATTCTGCTACGCCATAGTCGCAACGTATTCATAACGACATGCTGATATTATTTTTTCAGTTTCATACAAATAAATTTTTTCGTTATGAGGGTCAGCCTTAAATACGTTGTTAACGCTGTTATTATTAGAACAATTCTTATCGTCGCTCTAATGGATAATTTCGATATCACTATCGAAATTGTAGATACGGGGTGGATCTTAATAGGGGAAAACGTGGCGAAGGAACAGACTGACCGGGGAAATGCTGCGCAGCAGGAATTGCAGGCAATAATTTTTCTGCACGTTGTTCGGTATGCCGCTGATAATAAAAAGCCCGCACAAGAGAACGGGCTTTTTATACATCAGTGTTTGATGAAATTACACATGGGCGATTTTCTTCGCATCCAGCGCTTTATGAATAGCCGCTTCCAGTTCGTTGATTTCAAACTTCGCCACGTAACCGTCGGCGCCCACTTTACGCACGTGATCTTCGTTGGCGCTGCCGGATAATGAAGAGTGAATGATCACCGGAATATTTTTCAGGAACTCATCACGCTTGATATTGAGCGTCAGCGTAAAGCCATCCATTTCCGGCATTTCCAGATCAGTTAAGACAAAGGAGATTTTATCGGAAATGGGCAGCCCCTGGGCTTTGCATTCTTCGGCCATTTTGCGGATTTTATTCCAGGCTTCCAGACCGGTGACATGCATCTGCGCCGGAATCTCCATCATGTTCAGGCCTTTTTCCAGCATCTGACGGGCAACTTTAGAGTCTTCGGCGACAATCGCCACCGTACCCGGCTTGAGTTTAAACGCGCTGGTTTTCTTCTTATCCATGTTGATATTGCTGTTGGGAATAATGTCATGGAGAATTTGTTCGACGTCGAGCACCAGCGCCAGACGGTTACTGGATTTATCGCTGTCCAGACGCGCAATACTGGTGATGTTGCGGCTCTTCACACCGGCTTCGGCGGCCAGCACCTGACTCCATTCAAGACGCACAATGTCGTCTACGGATTCCACTGCAAACGCCTGGGTGCTGCGCGCATATTCGGTGACCAGCAAAATGTTCAGGCCGGTTTTTGGTACGCATCCCACCACGGCAGGCAGGTCGATGACCGGAATAATTTCGCCACGGATGTTCGCCATGCCCATCATCGGCGAGACCATTCCGGCGGCTTTGGTCAGCGTTGGCATCGGCACGATTTCGCGCAATTTAAAAACGTTGATACCAAAAAGTTCAGATTGCTCATCATCCGGAGAGGTCCCCAGACGGAACAGCAAAAGCTCAAACCGGTTTGATGAAGTGAGATTGGTTCTCTCATCAATTTCTTTCTGAAAATTATCCATACTTTCCCCATGCCTGTTGTTATTCGTTTTTGACTATGTTTGTGCTGTACGTCATTCGGAAAATAAGGAATTCCATTCTCTTTTTTCTCAGAGGGACATTCTTTATATCGGCCGCTCAGGAGGAATTCTTTATAGCGGGGAGAAAATTGAAGGGAAAGCACCCGGTATCACGGAAATACCGGGCAAAAAGGGTCAGCCGCCGATTTTTACCAGCGTCCGGCCCTGAATTTTATTGTTCAGGAAATCGGCTGCGACAGCCGGAGCTTGTTCCAGGGTAATTTCCGTCGCGGCCTGCTGATAAAAATCATCCGGCAGTGTATTCAGTAAACGCTCCCAGACGGCAGCACGGCGTTCAGCGGGAACCGAAACCGAATCCACCCCCTGCAAACGGACGTTGCGCAGAATAAACGGCATCACGGTCGTCGGCAGGTTGAAGCCCCCGGCCAGACCGCAGGCCGCCACGCAACCGCCGTAGTTGGTTTGCGCCAGCAGTTTAGCCAGCACTTTGTCACCGACGGTATCGACCGCACCGGCCCAGACTTGTTTTTCCAGCGGACGGGTCTCTGCAAAATCATCGCGGGAGAGAATTTCGCTGGCACCCAGTTTACGCAGATAATCATGCGTAGATTCACGACCCGTCACCGCAGCCACGGTGTAACCGAGTGTATGCAACAAGGCCACCGCCGTACTACCCACGCCGCCGCTGGCACCCGTCACGACCACGGTGCCGCTTTCGGGTGTCACGCCCGCCTCTTCCAGCGCCATGACGCACAGCATGGCAGTGAAACCGGCGGTGCCGATAATCATGGCATTGCGCGCAGCCAGACCTTCCGGCAGCGCGACCAGCCAGTCACCTTTGACGCATGCCTGCTCCGCCAGACCGCCCCAGTGCGTTTCGCCGACGCCCCAGCCGGTGAGAATGACGGATTGCCCGACGGAGAAACGCGGGTCGTTGCTGCGGCTGACATGGCCCGCAAAATCAATGCCCGGCACCATCGGAAACTGACGAATGATTTTGCCTTTCCCGGTGATGGCCAGTGCATCTTTGTAATTCAGCCCTGACCAGCTGATATCAACCAGTACGTCGCCTGCCGCCATGTCCGGCAGCGCAATCTCTTTCACTTCGGCCAGCGTGGCCTTGTCTTGTTGTTCCAGAACCAATGCTTTCATTTTTTTCCCTTTATGATTTCAGGAGATTAAAGTTTTTGTCATGAGGTATGCGATGACTCACGTAATGATTGCAGGTGCTATTTTTTGAATTTATGACCGACGAGTTTATGGATGGACAGGTGACTGCAGCGTATGACGGAAATACGCCCAGAACTGATCCAGCGGTTCGGCCGAGCGGTACAGTTTTGCGCGCATCACCGCGCCTTCCCAGCCAGACCAGAAAATCTGCGCCAGTTGCGCAGGCGGCATGTCTGATGCGATATCTCCGGCCTGCCGGGCTTCTTCCAGACAGGTGGCAACACGGCCTTCCCATTCGCCCAAAATCGATTTGAGTTTCTGCGAAAAATCTTCCGGCAACAGCGGGGATTCCTGCAATAAATTGCCGACCAGACAGCCGCGTCTGAACTCAAACTTTGCCATTCCCTCACCGGCATGGGTCACAAACGCACCGATGCGTTGCAGCGGTGACACCTCAGCCCTGAGCAGAAACTTGTCGAGTTTGTGGGCGAAAAATGATCCGTAAGCCGTCAGAACGGCCATGCCGAAATCCTGCTTACTTTTGAAATAGTGATAAAACGATCCTTTCGGCACCGCGATGTTTTTAATCACCGCGTCGATGCCTGCTGACAGGTAGCCCGTTTCGGTGATCACTTCAAGCCCCGAACGGATCAGCGCTTCACGCGTATCATCAAACTCGCGTGCCGTTCTCGGCGGACGCCCGCGGCGCGGTTTGACTGGCACGTCAGGTTCAGTAGAAAGCTCAGCACTCATCATTTAGACCGATCGTTTTTTAATTACAGAAAGCCTACGCCCAATTTTTTAGGCGGGCAAGTCCGTGAATGTTTTTACAGGGTAAAAAGTCCCGGACCTAAAAAACCTGCAAAGCAAAAAGCCCGTCCGGAGTTACCGGAGCGGGCCTGTGATACAGCATGAGTATGTTGTAACTATTTTTCGTTCACTGTCTCGCGGCGGGTTTCCTGCACGCTATAACGGTTGGTTTTGAACGGAATATTCAGGCGCTCACGCAACGTCGTTGCCTGCGAGGGATGCCAGTAGCCACGGGCTTCCAGCACCGGTAACACCAGCCGGGTAATGTCGTCCAGCGCTTCGGTCAGTACCGGTCCGCTGATGATAAATCCGCTGGCACCGCCCTCTTCCACCCAGCGGATCAACTGGTCGGCGACCTGCTCAGGCGTGCCGAAGAATTCGCCGCGCGGCAGCGTGGTCTGATACGCCACTTCACGCAGCGTCAGGTTTTCCTCCCGCGCCAGCTTCTTGATGCTGTCGGTGGTGGAGCGGAAAGTGTTTTGGCCTAAATCGCCCAGTTCAGGGAACGGGCCGTCCGGCGGATACTGGCTGAAATCATGGTGATCGAAAAATCGCCCGAGATAGGCCAGCGCATCGTCAAGTGACAACAGCGACAGAAGATACTGATATTTGGCCTCGGCTTCCTCTTCGGTTTTGCCGACAATCGGGCTGATGCCAGGGAAAATACCCACCGGATGGCGGCCATTTTTGCTGACCTGTGCCTGCAATTTTACCGAATATTCCTGTGCTTCTTCCAGCGTCCGGGCGTTAGTGAAAACGGCATCGGCAGATTTACCTGCCAGCGCGATACCGGCATCCGACGCGCCAGCCTGGAAAATCACCGGCTGCCCTTGCGGTGAACGCTGGATATTCAGCGGCCCTTCGACCGAGAAAAACTGTCCCTGATGATTCAGTTTATGCAGCTTCGCCGCGTCGAAGAACACACCACTTTCGCGGTCACGCACAAACGCGCCGTCTTCCCACGAATCCCACAGTCCCTGCACCACGCTGATGTATTCTTCGGCAATCTGATAGCGCAGCGCATGTTCAGGATGGTCTTTGCCGAAGTTTTTCGCCGAACCGGCCAGCGGCGAAGTCACCACGTTCCAGCCCGCCCGTCCCTGACTGATGTTATCTATTGACGCCAGCTGACGTGCGACGGTAAAGGGATCGCTGTACGAAGTTGAAATAGTGCCTGCCAGCCCGATGCTGTGGGTAGCCGAAGCCAGCGCAGACAGCAACGCGACAGGTTCGAAACGGTTGAGGAAATGCGGCAGTGATTTTTCGTTGATGTGTAATCCGTCGGCCACAAACAGGAAATCAAAACCAGCCGCTTCGGCGCGCAAGGCTAAATCACGGAAATAGGGGAAATTGACACTGGCATCCGCAGGCGCTTTTTCGTGACGCCACGAATTCATGTGGCCGCCCGCACCGTGCAACATCAGACCCAGCTTGATACTTTTTGAATGGCTCATGAAATCTCCTTAAAGCTGGCCAGCCAGCAATTCGATGGACTTCAGCCGCACACCGGCTTCAGTCAGTGGAGTGTGAATAACAAATTCGTTCACGCACAGGCGGCGCTGAATATCGCGCAGTTGCTCGTGGATATCGCCCGGCGTGCCGTGCAGCACGCTGATTTGCTGCTGTTCGATCTGGTATTGCGTCGCACCTGACTGCCGCACAAAGGCTTCAGCCTGTTCGCGGGAACCCACCGTAACGTGCCGGTCGCCCAGCGTGACGCGAAAATTATGCTGGCCGGTCACCCGTTCAGCGGCCTGCTCGCGGGTTTGTGCCGCCAGCGCCGCCAGACTGACCAGCGCCTGCCCTTGTCCGGCGGAATATTCGTGGAAGGCCAGCACCGATTCGGTCATCACTTGCGCTGAAGCATTGATAAAACCGGCGAAGACAAAGTTCCAGCCCAGTGACGCGGCCAGACGCGCGCTTTCTTTGCTGGCACCGAGTAAAAATCGCTGCGGTGCCACCGGCGGACGCGGCAACGCACGGGCTTCTGTGCCCGCCAGATGGTCATCCAGATGCGTGAGATAATGTGTCAGTTGCTGTAACTGCGCCGGGAAACCAGGCGATGATTCGGCCGGTGCGTGGGCACGCAGCGCTTTGGTTGACAGGGGTAAACCACCGGGCGCTTTGCCGATGCCGATATCCACGCGATCCGGCGCCAGTGATGACAACAGATGGAAATTCTCTGCCACTTTATACGGGCTGTAATGTTGCAGCATCACACCGCCGGAGCCGATCCGCAGCCGGGAAGTGCGCGCCAGCAGCCAGGCAATCAACACTTCCGGCGAGCTACCGGCCAGCTTTTCAGTATCGTGATGTTCTGACACCCATAAACGGTGATAGCCCAGTTTTTCTGCTGCCAGCGCAAAAGTCAGCGTGGCGTCTAGCGCCTGCGCAGCGGTCTGCCCGTCATTAATCGGGCTTTGATCTAATAAACTCAGTCGGTAATTCACCTGCGCATCCCTTTTTATCCGTTGTGATAAAAAGAGTTCCACGAAATAAGTTCAAAGCTAAATAATAAAAACACGTTTCTATAGTCAGTATTTTGCTATGCAGGCCACTGTGCAAAACGACTATAAATTATAGCGACTGAGTATTTAGTGATTGGCTTCTGTCTGACTAGCATGAAATGAAGCGCTACATTTGGGTAACAATCATTTTCAGACAATAAGGTTATTTCGCCATGAGCATTTCACTTGCCGAAGAAACAAATAGCATTGCCCCCCGACATGAGACAGGACTGGAAGAACAACTCATCGCTTATCGCCGTGAATTACACCAGCATCCTGAATTATCCAATCAGGAATTTGTGACCACGCAAAAGATTACCCAATGGCTGAATGCTGCCGGGATCCGCATTTTATCGCTCGGGCTGAAAACCGGTGTGGTGGCTGAAATTGGCCCGGAACACGGCCCGGTTGTTGCCCTGCGCGGTGACATCGATGCCCTGCCGATTGAAGAAGCCTCCGGTGTGCCGTTCAGTTCGCAACAACCCGGCGTGATGCACGCCTGCGGCCACGATTTTCATACCTCTGTTATTCTCGGCGCGGCCCATCTGCTTAAAGCAAGGGAAGACCAGCTACCGGGCCGCGTACGGTTGTTTTTCCAGCCTGCTGAAGAACGGTTTGGCGGTGCGTCGCAACTGATTAAAGCCGGTGCACTGGAAAACGTTGATGCGATTTTCGGCCTGCATAATGCGCCAGAACTGCCGGTCGGCACCTTTGAGACAAAAGGCGGCGCATTTTATGCCAATGTGGACCGCTTCCAGATAACCGTGACCGGCAAAGGCGCGCACGCCGCACATCCGGAAGAAGGTACCGACAGCATTGTCACCGCCAGCCACATTGTGACCGCGCTGCAAACGGTAGTCAGCCGCAACGTCAGCGCTCAGGAGGCGGCGGTAGTCAGCGTCACCCGTATTGAAGGCGGCAACACCTGGAACGTATTACCCCAAACCGTGGAACTGGAAGGCACGGTGCGCACCTACAGCAACGGGATCCGCGAGCAAATCCCTCAGCGGATACGCAAGGTGATCACCGGGGTGGCAGATGCGCTGGGGGCGAAGGCCGAATTGCACTGGTTTGGCGGGCCGCCAGCGGTGGTGAATACACCGCGCTGGGCAGACTTTGCCTTACAGGCCGCTGCGGAATTTGGCTATAACGCGCAAGTGGCGCAGGCACAAATGGGTGGAGAGGATTTTGCATTTTATCTGCATCATGTGCCGGGTGCGTTTGTCAGCATCGGCTCTGCCAGCGATTTCGGCTTGCATCATCCGCAATTTAATCCTGATGAGTCGGCTATTTACCCGGCGGCGAATTATTTCCAGCAACTGGCAGAAAAAGCGCTGAGTGAATTAACCGGAAAATAACCTTTTCATACCTGACTTTATTTCCTCACGCCCGGATATTCCGGGCATTTTTCGTGCAAAATTTCCGGCGCAATGTATTTCCACTTTATCTCTTTGATTATTTAATTTTGTTGTTTTACATCCCTGTAACACTCGGGAATAGTGAAAGCGTCACCTCACGGTCATCACCCCTTAAAATAAGAATGCAGGGTAAAAATAATAATGATGAAACATAGCGTAACCATCACAGCCACCGCCATCGCGGCAATATTAAGTTTTTCATCAGCGGCATACGCCGCGCCAGGTATTGATCTGATTGCCAATGAAACGCCGGTGAATACACCGAAAAGCCCGGAAGCCGTGGCAAAAATCCCGGCCAACTTTAAGTTTGTCGAACCGGGTACGCTGACCGTGGCACTGGCTGTGCTCGGCAGCGCCCCGCCCTTCGGGCTGTACGCCCGTGACAATAAAACCGTGATCGGCAGCGAGGCGGATATCGCCCGTCTGGTCGCCGACGGTTTAGGCCTGAAACTCAAAGTGGTTCCGGCTTCGTGGGAAGACTGGCCGCTGGGCGTGACGTCGGGGAAATACGACGCGGCCATCTACAACATTACCGTCACCAAAGACCGCAAAACTAAATTTGATTTCGCCACCTACCGCGAAGATACCCTCGGTTTCTATGTGAAAAGTGACAGCAAAATCACCTCGATAAAATCCGCACCCGATATCGCCGGTAAACGCATTATTGTCGGCTCCGGCACCAATCAGGAAGCCGTGTTGCTGGCGTGGGACAAAGAAAACCAGGCTAAAGGATTACCGGCGCTGAAACCGCAATATGTCACCGATGACGCTGCCGCGACGCTGGCTATCCAGTCCGGTCGTGCCGATGCCACGTTCGGCCCGAACGTCACCGGCGCGTACAAAGCGTTGCTGACCGGCAAAACCAAACTGGTCGGCACGGTGCCGGGCGGCTGGCCGAAAACCGCCAATATCGCGGTGACGCTGAAAAAAGGGAATGGTCTGGTGGATGCCGTGCAGGCGTCGCTGAACAGCGCCATTGCCAGCGGGGCTTATATCAAAGTGCTGGACCGCTGGGGCGAAAGCGTCGAGAAAATCGATCACTCTGAAATTAACCCGCCGGGGCTGGGCGACTGATCAGGAGCAGAAACGATGAGCGAAGATATTTTCATTCAGACCGTGCCGGAAGACCCGCTGATTGCGCCGGTCATCGAAGGATTATTCGGTGAATACCGCGACCGTTACGGCGATTTCTTCTCGAGCCAGCCGCCGGAAGATGACAGCGTGTTTTCCGCGCCCGATGGCACCTTCATTGTTCTGCTGAGAAACGGCGCGCCCATTGCAATGGGCGCGTACAAACGCTACGACGAGCAGACTGCCGAACTCAAACGCATCTGGACTCACCGCGCGCTGCGCCGTCAGGGACTGGCACAAAAAATCCTGCATGAACTGGAACGTCGCGCAACCGCGTACGGTTACCGGCGGGTATTTCTCACCACCGGATTCCGCCAGCCCGAAGCGGTCGGATTGTATTTGTCCCACGGTTATCAGCCGCAATTCGACACCCGCCTCGATCCGGAGGTCTATTCCCGGCCACCGTATGACGGGCGCCTGCCGTTTACCAAAACGCTGAAAGCGGACGTGCCGGTCACGTCATCTGCAACGTAACAGAAAGAGAAAATGATGAGCGAAAATGCCCCTTCATCTGTGAATCATCCGCCGCTGAAAGTGGTGCCCGCGCGCTATCCGTGGCGTCTTGCCGGTGCGGTTTTTTCGGCGTTTATTCTGCTGGGCATCATCCAGTCGATTGCCACGAATTCCCGCTGGGAATGGGGCGTATTTCGTCAGTGGTTTTTTGATCCGGTGATCCTGTCCGGGCTTGGCAAAACCCTGTTGCTCACGCTGCTGGGCACCCTTTTTGGGGTGATTTTCGGCACGGCACTGGCCCTCGCCCGCCTGTCGAAATCCTATTTACTGAACGCACTGGCCTGGGGATATATCTGGCTGTTCCGTTCCCTGCCGTTGTTGCTGGTGCTGATCATTCTCTACAACTTTTCCTATCTCTACGACAACCTTTCGCTCGGCATTCCGTTCACCACGATTTCCTTTTTCAGCACCCCGACGGTGGATTTGCTGGATCAGTTTTCCGTCGCCGTGCTCGGTCTGTCGCTGGTGCAGTCGGCCTATACCGCCGAGATCATTCGCGGCGGTATTTTAGGGGTAGAACACGGCCAGCATGAAGCTGCGGCCGCGCTGGGATTACCGGCCTACCGCCGGACCTTCCGCATCATTTTGCCGCAGGCGTTACGTTCAATTCTGCCAACCGGTTTTAACGAAGTGATCAGCCTGGCGAAAGGCACATCGATTGTTTACGTCCTGTCGATGCCGGAACTGTTTTACACCGTGCAGGTGATTTACAACCGCACACAGCAGGTGATCCCGCTGCTGATGGTCGCCACCATCTGGTATCTGCTGATCACCACCGTGCTGTCGGTTTTGCAGTATTACGTCGAACGCTATTTCTCCCGCGGCACCGTGCGTCAGGTCGCGCCGACACCCTTGCAGCGCCTGCGTCAGTGGCGCGTCGCCCGTTCTTAATAAAGGGAAAGCACTATGTCAGAAGCCTTTGATTTATTCGTTAACCGCCCGCAGGAAGCGCCTGTTGAGCAGCTGTTTCCACGCAAACCTCAGGCTGCTACCGTCGGGCGCATCGAAATCAATAATTTGAGCAAATACTACGGCGCGCACAAAGCGCTGGATAACGTGAGTCTGTGCATCGAACCGGGCACCGTGACCGTGATCCTCGGCCCGTCCGGCTCGGGGAAATCGACCCTGCTGCGCACGATTAACCATCTTGAGCGCGTCGACGAAGGTTTTATTCAGATTGACGGCGATTACATCGGCTACCGCCGCAAAGGCGATACGCTGTATGAACTGAAAGAGCGCGCCATCCTCAAACAACGCACACATGTCGGTTACGTTTTTCAGAATTTCAATTTATTCCCGCACATGACGGTGCTGGATAACATCATCGAAGCGCCGGTGGTTCACGGTCTGCTGAGCCGCAAAAACGCCATCGCCCGTGCCTATGAACTGCTCGACACGGTCGGTCTGCGCGAAAAAGCGTACGCATGGCCGCGTCATTTGTCCGGCGGACAGCAGCAGCGCATCGCCATCGCCCGTGCGCTGGCGCTGAATCCTAAAGTCATGCTGTTTGATGAACCGACGTCCGCCCTCGATCCCGAACTGGTTGGCGAAGTGCTGGATGTGATTAAGAAGCTGGCGCAGTCGGGCGTCACGCTGGTGGTCGTCACCCATGAAATCGGCTTCGCGCGCCAGGTGGCGGATCAGGTGGTGTTTATGGTGGATGGTCGCGTGGTTGAAAGCGGCGCTGCCGCACAGGTGCTGGAACGGCCGGTTCATGCCAGAACCCAGGCTTTTCTGGAGAAGGTGCTTTAAGACTGGCAAATTTAGTATTTCTTAAGACCGGGAATATTTCGGTTTCTTACCCGCAGTGCTCATTTGACGCGCTGCGCCGAAACCGCCCGGGAGGGAGAAGTGCTTTTCCCTCCCGGATCTCCCTTCGCTTTTTCAACCAGCGATCCGCTCGCTGGCTATGTTTCAGGTATCACCGCGACAGGCTGGAACCTCTCATTCAGCAAGCTTTCTGAATCGCCCGCAACCCACAATCCGTATTTTCCCCGTTTACCAAACGCCATTTTGGAATACACTTCATTCCTAAATTTCATACTCCGTTTTGTGGCGCAGATCACATCTTAATTGTATGATGAATACATTATTCAACTGGGTGATACACCATGAGCACCGCAATCTCTCTGGTATTCCAATATGTTCGGGCGTTTATTCTGATTTATCTCTGTTTATTCGCCGGGAATGCGATTTCATCTCTTTTACCGCTCACCATTCCCGGCAGCATCATCGGCATGCTGATCCTGTTTGGTTTGCTTTCAACCCAAATTCTGCCGTTCAAATGGGTCAAACCGGGCTGTAATGTTCTGATTCGCTATATGGCGTTACTGTTCGTCCCTATCGGCGTCGGGGTCATGAATTATTACGAGCAACTGCGCACGCAGTTCGGGCCGCTGGTGGTGTCGTGTCTGGTCAGTACCCTGATTGTATTGCTGGTTGTCGCCTACTGTTCCCACTATATCCATGGCGAACGCGGTGCGGTGACGGATAAAGCGGAGGATAAAAATGATTGATATATTGTGGTCGCTGCCGCTGACGCTGGTGGTGTTTTTCGCCACCCGTAAGCTCGCTATTAAACTTAAAATGCCGCTGCTCAACCCGCTGCTGATGTCGATGGTGGTGATCATTCCGCTGTTGCTGGTCACCCATATCCCTTACGCACGCTATTTCGCGGGCAGCAAGATCCTCAATGATCTGCTGCAACCCGCCGTCGTGGCGCTGGCGTTTCCCTTGTACGAACAACTGCATCAGATCCGCGCCCGCTGGAAATCCATCATCAGTATCTGCTTTATCGGCAGCGTGGTGGCGATGGTGAGCGGCACCGCGATTGCATTATGGATGGGAGCAACGCCGCAAATTGCCGCATCGGTATTACCGAAATCCGTCACCACGCCGATTGCCATGGCCACCGCGCAGTCGATCAATGGTATTCCGGCCATCAGCGCCGTGTGCGTGATTTTCGTCGGCATCCTCGGCGCGGTCTTTGGTCATACGATTTTGAATGTTCTGAAGATCACCACCAAAGCCTCACGCGGGCTGGCGATGGGTACCGCATCACACGCACTGGGTACCGCCCGCTGTGCAGAAATGGATTATCAGGAAGGCGCATTCAGTTCACTGGCGCTGGTGATTTGCGGCATCATCACCTCCCTGCTCGCCCCGTTCCTGTTCCCCGTCCTTCTCGCCCTCTTCGGTCATTAACCTATAACGAGCACAGATTCCTCTAACGGGTTCGGATTGTATCAAGGCGGCAACTGAGCGAATCCCCGGGAGCTTACAATAAGTAAGTGACTGGGGTGAACGAAGGCAGCCAACGCAGAGACAATTTGAAGCAGGACGAGGAAAAAGTGTATGTCACTTAAACCTTAGAAAAAGTGACATACAAAGCTGAAAGTACCCGGTTTAAGTACAGTCAGAAAAGAATCTGCCGGTCTGCCGTAAAAGCAGACAGGCAGCGATAACGAAGAGATGGAGCCTGGCGCGTAAGCTTACGCGCCGGAGAGTATTACGAATTCATCTGGAACAGTGACATACCCTGCATGGCACTGTAGGTCTTATAGGATGCCTGAAGCGCAACCTGCTGCAAGGTGTAGGTCGAAATTGCTGAGGTCCATTCGGTATCGACCAGATTACTGAGTTTGGTCGAGTTCGATACATCACGGTTGTCGCCCAGTGTATCGAGATTATCCAGTTCGGACATCTGCGTACCCAACTCTGAACGCACGGAAAGCACGTTGTTGAGTGAGTTACTCAGGCCACGGTTGGCTTTATCGATGGCATCGGTGTATTGCGTATCCGTGGTGTTATCCGCCGATGGCGTTCTCAGCGCAGTCAGCGCACCGTCGATGGTTTTGAATAAATCTGATTCGCTCGGAGAACCGTCCGGTTCGGCTTTCGCATCACCGGTTAAGGCATTAAAAATCTGGTTACCGGTATGGTTGATGGTCATGGTACGACTGGTATCAACCTGCTGAGTAATAGACGTCGTGCCCCCGGAATAGGTTACCGCACCCGTTGTGGCGTCCTGCGTATAAGGCGGAGTATCACTTTTGTAACCGGCGAAGATGAAGCGGCCGTTACCGTCGGTGCTGTTCGCCAGGTTCACCAGTTGCGATTTCAGGCTGTCCAGTTTAGTCGCCAGAGAAGAACGGTCGTCATCGCTTAAAGAACCGTCACCGGCCTGAACGATCAACGTCTGTGCATCCTGAATGGTCGAGGTCACGCTGCTTAAAATCGACTCTTCCTGACTCATACTCTGGTTAGCAAAGGTACGGGCCACGGAAAACTGGCTGTTCTCCGATTGCGCCTGCCGTACCAGCACCGCCTGCGACGCCGCCAGCGGGTCATCCGAAGGCTTGCTCACTTTGCTGCCGGTCGACAACTGTAAACCGGTCGCCTGGAAACGGTTCTGACCATCCAGTACCGCATTCATGTTTTGGTTGTAAATCATATTGGTACTAAGACGCATGGCATCAGTTCCTTATCAGTTCTGGGATCAGCGAATGTTGATGATCGCGTCGAATATCGTCGAAGCCGTCTGCACGACCTGCGCGTTCGCCAGATAATATTGCTGGTAACGTTGCAGATCGCCGTATTCTTCATCGAGGTTAACCCCGGAGATAGACTGCTGTTGAGCGGTGAGCTGCGTGACGATATTCGCCTGTGAGGTGCTGGTGGTGGTCAGCGTGGAAACCTGGTTACCCACGTTACTTACCATGCTGGCGTATGCGCCCGACAGGGTGGATTTACCTTCCACCAGTTTCGCGGTTTGCAGATTCAGCAGTTTCTGCGCGTTGGTGTTGTCACTCACGCCGCTGTCTGCCGCACCCGCTGCGGCGATCAATGAAGAATCACTGATAGCCAGATTCATGCTGCCCGCAACATTGCTGACCGTTTTGATGGTGATGCTGTCATTGGTATTCGGCGTGCCGGTGACGGAAACCGACAAGCCATCGAAATTCATCGTCGGATCACCGTTGCTGTCGGTACCCGCCGTCGGGGTGATTTTTGCCCCGTCGGAAACGCGGGTTACATCCCAGCTGGTGCCGTTGTAAGCCATGGTGTAATCGCTGGCTTTCACCGCTGCCGTGTCGGTATATGCCACGCTCAGTTGTGCGCTGCCAGTATTTTTGGTGTTGCTGACCGTGGTAGCACCGGTGAAGGAGAAGAAGTCCGTCCCCGCGTCACCGTTGAGGTCAAAACCGGCTTTGTTGGTGGTGTTGAAGCTGTCAGACAGCGCCAGCGCCAGTTGCCCGAGCTGGTTAATGGCCGGTTCCAGGTTGTCTTTACGGAAAGTCAGCGTGCCGCCGAGCGAACCGGTGGTCAGACGGCTTTCCTGAATTTCAGAAACCGAACCGTCCGGTTGGGTCATGCCGACCGTCAGTTTGGAAGGATCGGCACTGGACGGCATCGCAACCACCGTTTTGGCGTTGCCGCCGCTCACCAGCGGCGTGCCGTTGGCGAATGAAATATTGTAAGTATCGCCGTCCTGCTGGGTCACGACCACACCGGTGACGTTGTTCAGCTGACTGACCAGTTGATCACGCTGATCGAGCAAGGCGTTAGGTTCCTGTCCGGTGCTGCCACGCGTCGCGGTGATCTGACTGTTCAGTTTGGCAATCTGCGACGCATAGGTGTTGATCTGGTCAACATTCTGCGTGACTTGCTGGTTAACGGCGGTATTCATGTCGTTCAGGTATTTGGCTGAACTGTTGAACTGCGCGGTTAAACCCTGTGCCTCACCCAGCACTGCCTGACGAGCCGCACTGTCGCTGGCATTGCTGGTCAGCGTTTGCAGGCCTTTAAAGAAGGTCGACATGGTGGCATCGATACCTGTGGAACTGTCGCCGAGCAGGTCATCGATAGAGCTGGCCTGATCAAGCTGCGTTGACAGCGCGCTGCCGGTTGCGCTGGCACCCAGAAGCTGCTTCACCACGAAAGAGTTGTACTCACGATTCACACCGGTCACCGTCACACCGTTGCCGATATAACCGGCAGGAGTAGAGATGCCATTACTTTGCGTAATAATGGCGGTCTGGCGGTTATAACCGGCCACACTCACGTTAGCGATGTTGTTCCCGGTGGTACTGAGCGCCGCCTGCGCTGCGTTCAGTCCGCTCATTGCGGTATTAATTAAGCTACTGGACATGAGTGACCTTTTGGCTGCCGGTGACTTTTTACCACCGTGTAATTAAGGAAGCTGAGCCGGGGGTTTCCCCTTTTCCCATTCTGATCGTGTTATCGGCCTGCACCGCTAAAACTTGAGAAAAAAAACGAGGATTTGCGGGTCTAGAAGATATCTTTTAAATCATGGCTATAGGCTTTCACCGCCTGCTCGCCCGCGCCTTTGATTTTCTGGATCACACTCACCAGTTTGTCGGCATAATTCGGGTCGGTCGCGTAACCTGCACGTTGCAAGGCATGCGCGGCTTGTTCAGGAGTACTGGCCGAGGCAACCTGCGCATAACGCGGGTTGTTGGTGAGCAATTTGATGTAGTCGCTGATGGCTTCCACATAGGAGCCGTACACGCGGAAACTGGCCTGCACTTTTTTCGCCACGCCGCTGGTATATTCCGTGGTGGTGATTTGGGTGGTCGGACCGTCCCAGCTGCTGCCCGCTTTGATACCGAAAAGGTTGAAGCTGCGTTTGCCGTCGGCAGTCGGGATCTCGCGCTGCCCCCAGCCAGATTCCAGCGCGGCCTGCGCCATGATCAGCTGATGCGAAATCCCGCTGTCTTTACTGGCGACCTGTGCCGGAATGGTGAGGCTGGAAACGAACTGTCCGCTGTCGGCTGGCAACGGTGCGCCGCCGGTGGTGCGGTCCGGCGCAGTCGGAATGACTTTGCGCAGATACTGTTCCATCGCCTGCAACGGCATGGTTTTCAGCACTTCGCCGTCCAGCGCCATCGGCACCGTTCCCGCCAGCTCTGACGGTTGCTTGCTGCCACCGGTCAGTTGTTCGACCATCATGTCGGCCATGCCCAGCCCTTTGTCGGACATGTCCTGAGCAATTTGCTGATCGTACATCGATGTATAAAGTTTGGTGGATTCGTTATCCAGAATCCCCCCTTGCGGCAGTGCCTGACGCATGCTTTTCAGCATCATCTGCACGAACACCCCTTCAAACTGCTTCGCGACTTCTTTGATGTGCGCCTGAGGATCCTGCGCCACATCCCGCTTCAGTTTGTTAAGGGATTGCGTGTCATACGCCGCCCCTGACATCGACATCAGATCGCTCATCAGATAATTTCCAAATCAGCACGCAGGCATCCGGCTGTTTTCATCGCCTGCAGAATGGACATCAGATCGATAGGCGTCGCGCCTAACGCGTTCAGGGTACGGACAACGTTGTTCAGGCTGGCACTGGAGCGTACCTGCTGAATCGACCCGCCGGACTGGCGTACGGAAATATTGGTGTTCGGCGTCACTACCGTCTGACCGCCGCCAAATGGCGTATTCGGCTGGCTGACATCGTTCTGGCGATCGACCACCACAGACAGATTGCCCTGTGCAACCGCACAGTTATCCAGGGTCACATCGCGGTTCATGACCACCGAACCGGTACGGGAGTTGATGATGACTTTCGCATCCATCGGCCCGACGTTCACTTCGATATTTTGGATCTGCGCCAGAATGCGCACCTGAGAGGTATTGCCACGCGGCACCACCACCTGAATATTGCGGGAATCCAGCGCTGACGCCACCCCCATTCCCTGACGGTTGATGGCGTCACTGACCTGCTGCGCCAGGTTGAAATCTTCGTCGTTAAGTTGCAGGCTGATCACGCCTTCGGTGCCGAACGTACTCGGCAATTCGCGTTCAATGGTTGCCCCGCCGGTAATACGCCCACCTGAAACCTGGTTAACTGTCACGCTGCTGCCACCGGAGGAAGCGCCTGCACCGCCGACCAGCACGTTACCCTGCGCCAGTGCGTAAACCTGATTATCCACCCCTTTCATCGGGGTCATCAGCAAGGTGCCGCCGCGAATACTTTTGGCATTACCCATGGATGAAACCACCACATCGATGGCCTGACCGGCACGCGAAAACGGCGGCATTTTGGCGGTGACCATCACCGCCGCCACGTTTTTCAACTGCATGTTGGTGCCTGCCGGTACCGTGATACCGAGCTGGGACAACATGTTAGTCAGCGTCTGGGTGGTAAAAGGTGTTTGTGTGGTCTGGTCACCGGTACCGTCAAGGCCCACCACCAGACCGTAGCCGATCAGGGCGTTATCACGCACACCCTGTACCGTCGTCAGATCACGAATACGGTCGGCGGATGCGGGCAGTACCACCAGGGCGGACATCGCCAGACAGAGAATACCGGAAAGGAGTTTTCGCATGATTGCCTCGTTATAACGGCGATAAGTTTAAGAAGAACCGCTGCAACCAGCCCATGTTCTGCGCTTCATTGATGTAGCCATTCCCGACGTACTCGATGCGTGCATCTGCCACCTGCGTGGAGATAACGGCGTTCGAACCGCTGATGGTGCGCGGGTTGACCACACCGGAGAACCGGATAAATTCAGTTCCCTGATTAATTTCGATTTGTTTCTCTCCGACAACTTTCAGGTTGCCGTTTGCCAGCACTTCCCCAACCGTCACGGTCAGGGTGCCGCTGAAGGTGTTATTGGCCGCTGCGCCGCCTTTACCGGCAAAGGTGTTGGCACCGGTCATATCGAGGTCGGCACGGGCATTACCGAACAGACCTTCCAGATAACGTGGCGCTGTCGCTGCGCCAAAGCTGGTCGCGCCGTTGCGGCTGGCGTTCGCTGAGGAGCTTTTGCTTGCACTGACATTTTCCTGCAAGACAATGGTCAGCGTGTCGCCGACATTACGTGGACGGCGGTCTTCAAACAGAGGCTGATAACCGTAGTTCATCGGCTGAACTGACTGGAAAATCGAACCGTTAGGAACCGGCGGTGCCGCAGGCGCAGGGGTCGCTGTGGTTGCTCCGGGTACCAGCGGGGTATGCGGCATATACGCGCAGCCATTCGCCAGTAACGTGATTAACAGCGGCAGCACCAGCTTGCCTGGTCGGTCTTTAGAAGAAGTCATTACCGACGTGTTTTTTTTGGTCACCACAGTTATCGCCTTTAAAAAATCGACCTGGTAGGGATCTGAACCGGTTCAGGACAGAAGCGTTTCCGCCCCTGCCCTCTTGTTTTCAATCAACCGCCAAACATTACAGCTGGGAAAGTTTCTGTAGCATTTCGTCCGAGGTGGACACGGCTTTACTGTTAATTTCGTAAGCACGCTGGGTCTGGATCATGTTGACCAGTTCTTCCGCCACGTTGACGTTAGAGGTTTCCACATAACCCTGATACAGCAGACCTGCGCCGTTCAGACCCGGAGTGCTTTCGGTTGGTGCGCCGGAGCTTTGGGTTTCCTGGTACAGGTTTTCACCGAGTGATTCCAGGCCGCTGTTGTTGATGAAGGTGCTCAGCGTCAGTTGCCCCACCTGCTGTGCCGCCGTCTGACCTTGCGTGGTCACACTCACGATACCGTCACGCCCGACCGTCATGCTCAGCGCATTCGCCGGAACGGTGATCGCAGGAATAACCTGATAACCACTGGAGGTCACCAGCTGACCGTTCTGATCAACCTGGAAAGACCCGTCACGGGTATAGGCCGTCGTGCCGTCCGGCAACTGAACCTGGAAGAAACCTTCCCCTTTGACGGCAATGTCTTTGCTGTTGCTGGTCTGCGACAGGTTGCCCTGCGAGAACAAACGCTCAGTAGAAACAGGACGCACACCGGTACCAATCTGTAAACCGGATGGCAGGTTGGTTTGCTCAGAAGACTGCGCACCAGGCTGACGGACTGTCTGGTAAAGCAGGTCTTCAAATACCGCACGCTGGCGTTTAAAACCGTTGGTGCTGACGTTCGCCAGGTTGTTGGCGATTACATCCATATTGGTCTGCTGGGCATCCAGACCGGTTTTCGCAATATACAGCGATGGGATCATGTCATTACTCCTCTGCCATCATCAGCTCATTGACAGCAGATTGTTGGCACTCTGTTCATTTTCATCGACGCTGTGGATGACTTTCATCTGCATCTCAAAGCGGCGGGCGTTGGCGATCATGTCAACCATGGTTGAAACCGGATCCGCGTTACTGCCCTCAAGCGTTCCGGGCATAACGTGAATAGTCGGGTCAGGCTGTAAAGCCGCACCCCGTGCCTGAACGGTCGCCGGCGTTGGCCGGAACATACCATCATCGCCACGGGTGACTTCATTGTTGGCCGCTTTCACCAGCTTGAGCTTACCGAGCTGGCCCATGGTGTTGGGGTCAGCACCGGCTTCAAGCACGGCAATGGTCCCGTCCGCAGAAACCGTGAGCTGAGAATTCGGCGGAACTTCAATCGGGCCGTTATCCCCCATCACCGGATGACCCTGAACGGTCAGCTGGTTAGTCGGTGACACTTGCATGTCACCGTTACGGGTATAGGCTTCAGAGCCATCAGGCATCTGCACCGCAAGGAAACCGTCCTGCTGTAAAGCCACATCCAGCGGACGGCCGGTGTAGTTCAGCTTGCCCTGCGTCATATCTGCGCCCGGCGTGGATGCCGTGACCAGCGTGCGGGTTTGCAGGCTTTCACCGTCTACCGGCACTGCGCGCATCGCTAAAAGCTGCGAGCGGAAGCCCGGTGTATTGGCGTTAGCCAGGTTACTCGACGTCACCGACTGCTGAACCAGCGTCTGGCTGGCTGCGCCGCCTGCGGTGTAGATAGCGTGATCCATAATGCTGCCCTGTTCTCAGGTGATAAAACGCGTATTAACGCAGGTTAACCAGCGTGTTCAGGATGGAGTCCTGAGTTTTGATGGTCTGCGCATTCGACTGGTAGTTACGCTGAGCAACAATCATGTTGACCAGTTCCGCACTCAGATCGACGTTGGAAGATTCCAGCGCGCCGCTGGTCATTGACGCTAAACCGCCCTGACCCGCGATACCGGTCACAGCCTGGCCGGAAGACGCGGTAGCCGTCCACACGTTGTCGCCTTCAGATTTCAAACCTTCCGGGTTAGAGAAGTTACTCAGCACAATCTGGCCCAGTAACTGGGTTTTGTTGTTGGAGTAAGTGCCGGAGATTGTGCCGTCGTCATTGATGGTGTAACCGGTCATCTGACCCGCTGCATAACCATCCTGAGTCTGGGAACCGATGCTGTCGCTGCCGGTGCTCTGCTGGATACTGCCGGTGAAATCCAGGGAAACGGTTTGTGGCGTCACCGTCCCGTTAGTCGCGGTGTTCATTGGCAACGTCAGTGCCAGACCGGCATTGGCGACGCCTGCGGCGTTAGTGGTACTCACCAGCGCACCACTGGTATCAAATTGCATTGCACCAATTTTGCCGGCTGTTGAACCTGTGACGCTGCCGTCTTGCGCGTAAACATCCCAGTTGTTCGCAGAGGTTTTCACGAAGTAGACGTTGTTATCGTGGGCATTACCCTGTGAGTCATAGGTGGTGATGCTGTTCACGTAGTTGTAGCTGGTGTCATCGCTGCTGCTGAACGTTTTGGCGGCCGGGATCGCCGTATCCGTTGAGTTCAGGTTGGCCACCATCGTACCCACCGTGGTGGCTTTCGCGCTCATCAGGGTGGTCGGGATGTTCAGGGCAACCGGCTGTGCGCCTGCGGCGATAGTCGGGGGGGTGCCGGTGGCCGGAAAACCGGTGACACTCAGACCCTGCATGTTCACCAGATTACGGTTGGCATCCAGTGAGAACTGACCATTGCGGGAGTAATAAACCGCGCCACTGGTGTCCGTCAGACGGAAGAAACCGTTGCCGCTCAGGGCCACATCCAGACCGCGGGAGGTGTTGGTGGTCGTACCGTCATTGAAGTTCTGAGTGACAGCGGCGACTTTAACGCCCATACCGGTTTGGGAACCGGCAAACATATCGGCAAAAGAGGCGGTGGCTGTTTTAAAACCGACGGTCGCGGAGTTGGCAATGTTGTTACCAATCACATCGAGGTTAGTCGATGCCGCGCTCAGGCCGCTGACTGCTTGGGAAAAGCTCATGTTAGCTCCATTGTACTGTGTGTAGTGTTTTTAGCTCCTGCCCCGGCGAAGGGGAGGGAGCGGTCTGAGTGACTCACTTACAAAATCTGGCGTACAGAATCGACTTTCGCGGTTCCGCGTACGCCCAGATCCAACGCGGTATTCCCGGCTGAATCTGTCGTTACACCATTGACCAGCGCATAGTTCAGCGGTGTTGCCACCATTTGCTGACCATTGTTCAGGGCATTGATGCTAAAGGTGTAGCTGCCATCCGGTGCTTTGGTGCCATCGTCCTGTGTACCGTCCCAGGTATAGCTGTGCACACCGGCAGTCTGGGAGCCCAGTGTGATGGTTTTCACCACTTTACCGGTGGCGTCGCTGACTGTAGCGGTGGTGGTATCGGAGGCCGTTTCCAGTTCAAATCCGAATGGCGTGGTGCTGACAGTGCCATCAGTGTCACTGCCGACCAGAATTGCGCTGCCGGACACCATCACGCCGTGACCGATCAATGAACTTGCCTGAACAGATGAACCACTGGTGATTTGTCCGGAAATGCTGCCCAGCGTGGTATTGAGTTTTTCAATCCCGCTGACGGTGCTGATCTGCGCCAGCTGACTGGTCAGCTGACTGTTATCCATCGGATTGGTGGGATCCTGGTTTTTCAGCTGGGCGACCAGCAGGGTCAGGAAACTGCTGGATAAATCATCCGCAGAACTGGTTCCGGTTGTGGACGAACCACCGGAACTGGTGCTGGCGATCGTGGTGTTATCAGTGGTGTCATTAATCGACGTGGTAATTGCCATGATTCGCTCCGCTATTGCCCCAGAGTGAGGGTTTTCATCATCAACGACTTGGTGGTGTTAAGCACTTCGACGTTGGCCTGATAACTGCGGGAAGCGGAGATGGTGTTCACCATTTCGCTGACCACATCTACGTTTGGCATCTGCACATAGCCTTTTGCATCCGCCATCGGATTGCCCGGCTCATACACCATGCGCATGGTGCCGGGTCATCAACGACCTGCGCCACTTTCACGCCGCCGGTTTCCTGACCCGGTGCTGCATCCACCTGGAAAACCACCTGCTTCGCTTTATACGGCTTACCATCCGGGCCGGTGACGCTGTCGGCGTTGGCCATGTTACTGGCGCTGACGTTCAGGCGCTGAGACTGCGCGGCCAGCGCAGAACCGGCGATATCAAAAATACCAAGCATTGACATGGGCTATTATCCTTGCAGCACCGACATCATCCCTTTGATTTGCCCGCCGAGAACGGTCAAATCGGTCTGATAGCGCACGCTGTTATCCGCAAAATTGGTACGTTCACGGTCCATATCGACCGTGTTGCCATCTGCCGATGGCTGGTCAGGGATCCGGTACATCAGATCCATATCAGCAGGCTGTACGTTGGACGCCGGGATATGGCGGTCAGACGTCAGAGACAAGGAGATGCCGCTGCCGCTTGCACGCCCCTGCTCCATCACCTTCTGCAACTGACTGGCAAAATCGATATCGCGCGCCTGATACCCTGGGGTGTCGGCGTTAGCGATATTGGCTGAAAGAATTTCTTGCCGCTGGGCGCGCAGGTTGAGCGCTTCCTGTTGGAACTGTAGTGCGGCGTTCAATTTGTCGAGCATGCGCCCTCCGCAAAGTGAGATTTTGGAGTCGACAGCATAAATGCGAGTGTCAACTGGCTATCGTCTGAATAAGCATGAAATCGGGCGCTATTTGTCCCTTTAGGAATTGCAAAGTGAGCGTAGACTTGTGGCCAGTAGTAGGTTGGCACAAAGGTAAAACGCGAATGAACATGCTGAAAATATGTCGTACAGGCATTACGCTGGGCTGCATCATGACCGGTGCGACGTCTGGTGCTGTGAGCTATGCGCAGTCTTTGCCAGTGCAAGTCAAAAGCGTGCCTGCCTCTTCCAATAGCGATACACTGCTGTCCTCGCAAATTCAGCAGTTCTTCCGCCAGCAATATGCTGAAAGCGGAATGCAGGTGACCGTGGTCGTGAACACCCCGGCGGCGCGTCAGCCCCAATGTTTATCACCACAATTTATGCTTTCACCGAACAGTCGCACCTGGGGCAATGTCTCCGTGGCGGTGAACTGTAACGGCAAGAAAAGTTACATACAGACCAAAGTGCAGGTCAGCGGAACGTACTGGGTGGCGGCGAAGAACGTGCCAGCGGGCGCTCACCTGACACAAACCGATATGCAACAAAAAACCGGGCGACTGGATCTGCTGCCACCGAAAACCATTCTTGACAGTCAACAGGCGGTGAATGGCATCACGCTGCGAAACATCAGCATCGGCCAGCCGTTAACCTTATCCATGCTGCGCCGTCCGTGGATGGTGCATGCGGGGCAGGAAGTTCAGGTTCAGGCAACAGGCAGTGGGTTTAATGTATCGAGTGCCGGTAAGGCGATGAACAATGCTGCAGCGAATGAATCAGTGCGGATCAGAATGCCGTCAGGTGCAATTGTGAACGGAACAGTAGGCTCAGATGGGTCTGTGACAGTGACGATATAATCCTAAAGTGCAGCCGTTGTTCTGCAAAAAGCTGCAATAAAAGCTAAAGTTATTTCGCCACATGTCGATAACACACGTATCAGAGTCGTCCGCGACGGCATTTTTAAGGGTTTTCATGAGATGTTCAAAACCCTGATCCCCATACTGGAGAAGAAATTTATGGCTATCGATCGTACTCAAGGTGTTTCACCTTTAACCTCGATCCAGCAACGCGAACCGTCTGAAGCTTCAGTACAGAACACGCGTAAAGAAGGCACTGTTTCTGGCACCACCACCAGCGGTACGGCGGTGACCCTGAGTTCAGCACAGGCATCTCTGACTCAGTCAAGTGCGCAGGACATTAACACGGCACGTGTCGAAGAACTGAAACAAGCTATCCGCGACGGTAAACTGACGATGGATACCGGCAAAATCGCTGATGCTTTGTTACAGGACACGCAGGATTATCTCAAAGGTCTTTAAGCTGAAGACCTCAGTGTGAAGACAAAAAGTTGGAAGGTAATAAGGCCCGATGAAGAACTTTATCAAGACCATGACTACCTTGGTTGAAACGTTGCAAGCGCTGGATCAGGTGATTAATCACGAACAAACGATACTGTGCTCTGGCCGCGTAAATGGTGCAGCCTTGCAGCATATAACCGAGCAGAAAAGTTCATTGTTAGCCACGGTAGACTATCTTGATAAACAGCGTCGTCAGCATGACGAACGCCTCAGACAAACCGCACCCTACTCAGATCCACAAGGGCAGAGTCAGCCGGAAATCGCCGCGATGTGGCAAGATATTGTGCAAATGACCGCCAGGCTGAGTCAGATAAATCGTCACAACGGCATGTTACTGGGCAAACAAATCGCCTATAACACCGAGGCGCTGGCGATCCTTAACGCCAGTCAGACGCAGAAATTCTACGGACCGAACGGGCAGGAAACCGTATCGGGGCAAACCGTCAGGAAGATCTCCGTTTAACGCCAGACGAGGGGAACGGTTTCCCCTCCGTATTCGTATTTTCCCCGCGATTCACATCCCGACTTCTGCTGATACCTCTGTCAGATTAGCCAGTCTTCTGATTTATTCCGATTTTTTCCACCCGTCTGATGAGCAGAATGGCTTGCCTGCTGGGCTTTGCCCTGCCCCCGGTTCAGACAAGTTGTCAACGTGGTTTGCCTGGCTCCTCCCCCTGCGAAGTGGGAGGTTGGGAGGGGGTTTTAAGGG